>CAZHLV010000191.1:0-36192 GCA_964533415.1 uncultured Hyphomicrobiales bacterium | reverse complement strand
CCGCAGGCCGCCATGCTGTTTCACTGGAAATCCCTGAGGCGGCAAATCAGGGTGCGCGGCAAGGTGAGCGCGGTTTCGCCGGAACAGGCCGATGAATATTTTGCCTCGCGGGCGCGCGACAGCCGCATCGGCGCATGGGCGTCAAGGCAGTCACGGCCGCTGGAGAGCCGCTTTGCGCTGGAAAAACGGGTGGCCAGATTTGCCGCGAAATTCAATATCGGCCCGGTGCCGCGGCCGGGAAACTGGTCGGGCTTTCGCATTTCGCCGCTGGAGATCGAATTCTGGAAGGACGGGGCGTTCCGGCTGCATGACCGGATGGTGTTCCGGCGCGCCGATGAAGATGCTCCCTGGACACGCACGCGGCTCTACCCCTGATCTACCCCTGATCCAATGACATGATGCCGCGGCTCCGGCAATTGCAATTGGTGCGGTTATGGCTGATGATCGCCTTTCAGCATAAGGATGTGATTCGATGAGCCTGCCCAATACACCGCCAGAAAAAGAAAACACCCTTGTTCTCACCGGGGCCAGCCGCGGCATTGGCCATGCCACGGTAAAGCGCTTTTCCAGCGCCGGGTGGCGGGTGATTACCTGCTCGCGCCAGCCGTTTTCCGAGTATTGCCCGTGGGAGGCGGGACCGGAAGATCATATCCAGATTGACCTTGCCGATCTTGAAAACACCATGGCCGGGATTGCCGAGATCAAGGAACGGCTCAAATATAACGGTTCGCGCCTTACCGCGCTGGTGAATAATGCCGGGGTCTCGCCCAAGGGCCCCAATGGCGAACGGCTGGGGACGCTGGAGACAACGCCGGAAGACTGGAAAAACGTGTTCCATGTCAATTTTTACGCCCCCATCCTGCTGGCGCGCGGGCTGATCGACGAGTTGAGCGCGGCGAAAGGCTCGGTGGTCAACGTGACCTCGATCGCCGGCAGCCGGGTGCATCCCTTCGCCGGGGTGGCCTATGCCACCTCAAAGGCGGCCCTTGCCGCCCTGACACGGGAGATGTCGGCGGATTTTGGCCCCTACGGGGTGCGGGTCAACGCCATTGCGCCGGGCGAGATCGAAACCGCTATCCTCTCGCCGGGCACCGACAAGATCGTCGATAAAATCCCGCTGCGCCGCCTTGGACAACCCGAAGAGGTGGCCAAGGTGATCTACGCGCTGTGCACGGACACGACAAGCTATGTCACCGGCGCGGAAATTCACATCAATGGCGGCCAGCATGTCTAGGGGCTGATGCTCTTTGTTTGTGACCGGACCGCCCGCTGCTCTCTTATCTTTTTACCGGGCCGCCCGCTCTCTCTTTGTTTATCACCGGGCCTCCCGCTCCCCCTCCCCACCACCCTCAGGAGTTTGCAAAGGGTGGTGGCGAGGGGGAGCGGGGTTTGAGCGGGGGGGGGATGGAACCAAAAATTACCGGGCCATGGCCTGGGAGAGGATCTGGGCGGTGACCATGTCCATGGTGGCGACATGGTTGGCGAACCATTCGGGGATGCCCTTGCGGATATGATTGGTGAAGGCGGCAAAGCCGTTTTCTGAACGCCAGTCGGCGCAGATGGCCTGTAATTCAGCCCGTACCCGGTCATGCTCGCCTTTATGGATTGGATAAACAGGAACATGATTTTCAAGCATCATGCGTTCTTCATTGGAAAAATGATAATCGATATGCTTGAGAAACTCGGAAATCTGGGCGCCCAGTTCGGCATCGACATCCTCGCCCGCCTCGCGCCTTGAAATCAGGGCGTCAAGATCGTTCAAAAACCTGATTTCCTCGTCATGAACCTCGTTCATGACATCAAGCGCGACGGTGGGAATGTACCCCTCGGGAATGAGCATGTTTCTTCTGCCTTTGTTGCGATTTGAGCGGATTAGGCTGAATGCACCTGACAAATCCTTGATCTATGTCATGTCCGGAGGGTTTTAATGAGAACAGTTATACCAAACACCGGTTGCAAGCATCGCGGAAAGGAGTAACTTGCGGACATGACCTCATTGCGCGGAAAAACCCTGTTCATCACCGGCGCCAGCCGGGGGATTGGCCTTGCCATAGCGATCAGGGCGGCGCGGGACGGGGCGAATATCGCCATTGCCGCGAAAACCGACAAGCCGCATCCAAAACTGCCCGGCACCATCCACACGGCTGCCGAGGCTATCCGCGAAGCGGGCGGGCAGGCGCTGCCGCTGGTTTGTGATATCCGTTTTGAGGACCAGGTGGCCGGGGCGGTGGCGAAAACGGCGGCGGAGTTTGGCGGCATTGACATCTGCGTCAACAATGCCAGCGCCATTTTCCTGGCCGGGACGCTGCAAACACCGATGAAACGCTTTGACCTGATGCACGCGGTGAATGCGCGCGGGGCCTTCATGGTCTCGAAGGCCTGCTTGCCATGGCTGGCAAAGGCGGAGAACCCGCATATCCTCACCCTTTCGCCACCGCTCGACATGCAGGCCAAGTGGTTCGGCCCCAATGTCGCCTATGCCATGGCCAAGTTCGGCATGTCCATGGCGGTTCTGGGGATGGCGGCGGAGTTCCGGGACGACGGGATCGGGGTCAACGCCCTGTGGCCGCGCACGGTGATCGCCACGGCGGCGGTGCAAAACCTGCTGGGTGGCGATACGCTGACAAGAGCCAGCCGCAAGCCGGAGATCGTCGCCGATGCCGCCTATATCATCCTGACCGCACCGGCGGCGGAGTTTACCGGGAATTTTTGCATCGACGATACGCTCCTGGCAGCCCACGGGGTGACGGATTTTGACCATTACCGGGTTGATCCGGGCTGCAAGCTGCAAGTTGACTTTTTCGTGCCCGATGAAAGCGAACCGCCTGATTCTCTGGAAGCGCTCACATGAGCACGCTCTTAATCAGCCACGCGGCATGCCTGAAGCACCGGCTGGAGCCGGGGCACCTGGAGGTTCCCGGGCGCCTTGAAGCAGTAATGCAAGCGCTGGAGGCGCCGGGCTTTGCCGGTCTGCTGCGCGAGGAAGCGCCGCTGGCAACATCCGCGCAGATCAAGCGGGTGCATCCGCAAGAGCATATCCTTCATATCCAGAATACCGAGCCGGAATCGGGGCTGGCCAGCATTGATTTCGACACCCATATGAGCCCCGGCTCATGGGAGGCCGCATTGCGCGCCGCCGGGGCCGGGGTGCGGGCGGTGGATGCGGTGATGGGGGGCGAGGCAACAAACGCCTTTTGCGCGGTGCGCCCGCCGGGGCACCATGGCGAACCCATGCGGGCCATGGGGTTTTGCCTGTTCAACAATGTGGCCATCGCGGCGCGGCACGCCATGGCGCAACACGGGGCGGAGCGCATCGCCATCGTCGATTTCGACATTCATCATGGCAACGGAACGCAGGCGGCATTCTGGTCGGAGCCGAATGTGCTTTACGCCTCGACCCACATGATGCCGCATTATCCCGGCACCGGGGCGGCTTCGGAAACGGGGGCCGGAAACATCTTCAACGCCCCGCTGCGCGCCGGTGATGACGGGAAAGCCTTTGCCGCGGCCATGCGGGAGGTGATCCTTCCGGCGCTTGACGCCTTCAGGCCCGATATGGTCATGATTTCGGCGGGATTTGATGCGCATATCCATGATCCCCTGGGCGGTTTGCGGCTCAGCGTTGATGATTTTGTGTGGATAACGCGGGAACTTTGTTCTATTGGTGAACATCATGCAAAGGGGCGCGTGATTTCTTTTCTGGAAGGCGGCTATGATCTGACCGCCTTGGCGCGATGTGCAGCGGCGCATGTTGAAACATTGATGCAAGCATAGCCACTACCGATTATTTACGGTATGAATTGGCGGAAAGAATGGTCAGGGCTGGTATTATGGCAGATGATCCTCAGATGGAGCAAGATATCGGCTCGATGAGCTTTGAGCAGGCGCTGGCGGAGCTGGAGGGGATTGTCCGGCGGCTTGAGGCCGGGCAGGTCGAGCTGGAAGAATCCATCCGCATTTATGAGCGCGGCGAGGCTTTGAAAAGCCGCTGCAATGCGTTGCTGAAACAGGCCGAGGCGCGAATTGAAAAAATTACCCTGAAGGATGGCACGGCGGAGTCGAGCGAAGCGCTTGATGTAGAGTGATCCCATGAGCAGCTCCAGACCTGAAACGCCCCTGCTTGATACGGTCAACACGCCTGACGACTTGCGCAAATTGCAAACCGGGCAGCTTGAACAACTGGCCGGGGAATTGCGCGCCGAGATGGTGGACGCGGTCTCGGGAACCGGCGGGCACCTGGGGGCGGGGCTGGGCGTGGTCGAACTGACCATTGCGCTGCATTACATTTTCAATACGCCCGAAGACCGGATCATCTGGGACGTGGGGCACCAGGCCTATCCGCACAAGATCCTGACCAACCGGCGCGACGCCATACGGACCTTGCGCCAGCCGGGCGGGCTTTCGGGTTTTACCAAGCGCAAGGAAAGCCAATATGACCCCTTCGGGGCGGGGCATTCCTCGACCTCGATTTCCGCCGGGCTGGGCATGGCGGTGGCGCGCGACCTGCAAGGGGCCGGGCGCAAGGTGATCTCGGTGATCGGGGATGGCGCCATGAGCGCAGGCATGGCCTATGAGGCGATGAACAATGCCGGGGCCATGGACAGCCGGCTGATCGTGGTGCTCAATGACAATGACATGTCGATCGCCCCGCCGGTGGGCGCCATGAGCGCCTATCTGGCGCGGCTGATTTCGGGCCAGACCTATGGCCGGATGCGCGGGCTGGCCAAGCAGATCGTCAGCAGGTTTCCGCAGCGGCTCGAAGAGGCGGCGGCAAAGGCGGAAGAATATGCCCGCGGCATGGCCACCGGCGGCACTTTATTCGAGGAACTTGGCTTTTTTTACGTGGGGCCGATTGACGGGCATAATTTCGACCACCTGTTGCCCGTTTTGCGCAATGTCTGCGAGCGCGAGGAAGGCCCGATCCTGGTGCATGTCATCACGCAAAAGGGCAAGGGCTATGGGCCGGCGGAAAAATCCGATGACAAGTATCACGGGGTTGGCCGCTTCAACGTAGTTACCGGGGCGCAGGAAAAACCGGTTGCCAAGGCCCCCTCCTACACCAGGGTCTTCGGGCAGGCGCTGGTGCGCGCCGGGGAGCAGGATCCGATGATTACCGCCATCACCGCGGCCATGCCCGAGGGCACCGGGACGGATCAGTTCGCGACCGCCTTTCCGGAGCGGTTTTTCGATACCGGCATTGCCGAGCAACACGCGGTGACCTTTGCCGCCGGGCAGGCCACGGAAGGGCTCAAGCCCTTTGTCGCCATCTATTCAACCTTTTTGCAAAGGGGATATGACCAGGTGGTGCATGACGTGGCGCTGCAAAAACTGCCCGTGCGTTTCGCCATTGACCGGGCGGGGCTGGTGGGGGCGGACGGGCCGACCCATGCCGGGGCGTTTGACATTGCCTTTCTCGGCAATCTTCCCGGTTTCGTGGTCATGGCGCCCGCGGACGAGGCTGAATTGGCGGCCATGGTGGCCACGGCAGCAAGGATCGATGACGGGCCGTGTGCAATCCGCTATCCGCGCGGCGAGGCGGTGGGGGTCAGGATACCGGACGACCCGCAACCGCTCAGGATCGGCAAGGGCCGGGTCGTGCGCAAAGGCAACAAGATTGCCATTCTTTCACTGGGCACAAGGCTGGCGGAAAGCCTGAAAGCGGCGGACGAGCTGGCAACCTATGGCCTTTCCACAACCGTTGCCGATGCGCGCTTCGCCAAGCCGCTGGATCTTGAGCTCATCCGCGCCCTGGCCAGCCAGCACGAGGTTTTGCTGACCATTGAAGAAGGGGTCTCGGGCGGCTTTGGCGGGCAGGTTTTGCAGGCCCTGAGCAATGAGGGGCTGCTGGATAACGGGCTGAAATTCCGCACCCTGACCCTGCCGGACAAGTTCATGGACCAGGGCAGGGCGGCGGATCTTTATGCCGAGGCCGGGCTTGACGCCAGGGGTATCGTGCGCTGTGTATTTTCCGCCCTGCGGCGCAATTACGACGCCGCCGCCATCCAGAACAGCTAGAATTCCATGAGCCGGAAACCGCGCCTTGATGCCCTTCTGGTCAGCAGGGGACTCGTGGCGACGCGCTCAAGGGCGGCGGATCTGGTACGCCGCGGGGCGGTGCATGTTGATGGTGAAAACATAACAAGGCCAGGAAAGCCGACCGCCCCGCAGGCCGACCTGAAGGTTGACCGGAGCCTTCAACCCTATGTCTCGCGCGCCGGGCTGAAACTGGCGGCGGCGCTGGATGCGTTCGCGATTGGGGTTAAAGGCAAAACCGCGCTGGATATTGGCGCTTCTACCGGCGGGTTTACCGATGTGCTGCTCCGGCGCGGGGCGGCGCATGTCTTTGCGCTTGATGCCGGGCATGGACAACTTGCCGAACAACTGAACGCCAACAAAAGGGTGACCTCGCTGGAGAGGCTGAATGCCAGGGACTTGCGGCGCGCGCATATCCCCGCACCGATTGACCTGGTGGTGTGCGATGTCTCGTTCATCAGCCTGAAAAAGGCGCTGCCCCCGGCGCTGGCCCTGTGCCGGCGCGGCGCGGAGCTGGTGGCGCTCATAAAGCCGCAATTTGAAGCGGGGCGCGGGAATATCGGCAAGGGGGGAATTATCCGGGACACGGGCCTGCACGGGCAAATCTGCGACGGGATTCGCCGCTGGCTGGAGGCGGATATGGGCTGGACGGTGGCCGGGATCATCCCCTCGCCGATCACCGGGGCCGATGGCAACGCGGAATTTCTGATCGCGGCGCGATCAAAGCTGGGTTAAAAGGGATCATGACCTTGCTCAACATGCCAGATGAACCGCTTCTTGAGCGTTTTGCCGCCATTACCGGGGCGCGCCATGCCCTGCGCGATGAAGCCGACAAGGCTCCTTACCTGCGCGAGTGGCGCGACAGGTTCACCGGCAGGGCGGCGCTGGTTTTGCGCCCGGCCAATGTGGGGGAAGTTTCGCAAATCCTCGCCCTTGCCCATGAGACCCGCACCGGAATCGTGCCGCAGGGAGGCAATACCGGGCTGGTCGGCGGGCAGATCCCGGACCATTCGGGAGGGCAGATCGTATTGTCCCTTGCCCGGCTGAACGCGCTGCGCGAGGTGGATGCGCAAAACAACTCGATGATCGTGGAGGCGGGCTGTATCCTGGCGGATATCCAGAAGCGGGCCGAAGAGGCGGGGCGGTTTTTCCCGCTTTCGCTGGCTTCTGAGGGCTCGTGCCAGATCGGCGGCAACCTGTCCAGCAATGCCGGCGGCACCGGGGTTCTGGCCTATGGCGCGGCGCGCGAGCTGGTCCTGGGGCTGGAGGTGGTGCTGGCGGACGGGCGCACCTGGAACGGGTTGCGGACCCTGCGCAAGGACAATACGGGCTATGATCTCAAATCGCTGTTTCTGGGGGCGGAAGGCACGTTAGGGGTTATCACGGCGGCGGCGCTCAAGCTCTATCCGCGCCCGGAGCGGCTGGAGACGGCCCTTGTCGCCCTGCCCGATCCGCATGCGGCCCTTGCCCTGCTTCATGACCTTGGCGATATCGGGGGAGATCTGAGCGCCTTCGAGATCATGCCGCACATCGGTATTGAATTCGTGTTGCGCCATGTTCCCGGCGCACGCGATCCGTTCGATGCGCCGCATCCGTGGTATGTTCTGGCCGAGGTTTCGGGCGGCGGGGCGGGGCTTCGCGAAACCTTTGAGCACGCCCTGATGGCCGGGTTCGAGCGCCGGATCATCACTGATGTGGTGATCGCGCAAAACCAGAGCCAGCGCGAGGATTTCTGGCGTTTGCGCCACGGGCTTTCCGAAGCGCAAAAGCCCGAAGGGGGCAGCATCAAGCATGATATCTCGGTGCCGGTCTCCAGAATGCCGGAATTCATCGAGCGGGCCAGCGCGGCGGTGACGGAATTCCTGCCCGGTTGCCGCCCGGTCGCCTTTGGCCATATGGGCGATGGCAATGTGCATTTTAACGTCTCCCAGCCTGAAGGCATGGAGCGCGAGGCGTTCCTGGCGCAGTGGGAGGCGATGAACGCGGTGGTGCACGCCATCGTCATGGAGATGGACGGCTCGATCAGCGCCGAGCACGGAATCGGGATTCTCAAGCGCGATCTTCTGCCAAGCGTCAAATCACCGGTGGAACTGGAGATGATGCGCATGTTGAAGGCCACCCTTGATCCCCGGGGTATCCTGAACCCCGGCAAGCTCATCCCCGCCGCCACGGTTTCAGCCAGAGACGAAGATGGCTGAAAGACGAACCCCCCGCGGAGGCTGCAAGGCCCGATACTTGCGATCCCCTCCGGTATTTTCCCGCCGGGGGTAAGCATTTTGAAACATGAATATGCAACACTGCATCCTGACAGGAACACATCCTGACAGAAACACATGGCGATCAACAGCCAGGCAAGAGGGACGCGTGGGACATATAGCGCAACATTTCGAGGCCGAACCGGCCCCGCCGGGCGCTCACGGGCTGTCGGAGGACAGGCTGAGGGAGGCCAACATCAACCCGCATACACTGCTCGCAACGGATTATCTCAACCATTACAACGAGGTCATCATGTTGTTCGAGATGCTGCCCGACATGCCCGATTGTCTTGAGGATGTCGAAAGCTGGTCACCCAAAACCTATGAAGAGCATTTCCGGGATTCGACCTTCCAGGGCAAGGATCTGGCGATTGCCGCCTACCGGCATGCTTCGCTTGAGGTGCGCACCCGGTTTGAAAATATCTGCGCCGAGCTGGATATCCGCATTCTGGAGCTTGCCCATGAGGCCCGGAACGCCTGGGACCGGGAGCAGACAGAGCGCTTCCGCTATATTTGCCAGAATGCGCAAATGACCCTGTCGCCCCTGCTGGACCAGCTCAACGGGGCAATTCATGGCTCAATGGACGAGAGCCATGTCAAGGCGCCGAAGGAAACCATGCCCGATCATGGCCAGACCCAGGCCGATATTGACGCCCTGTTTGACTAGATCTCTTCCGGAAAAGCAGGAACCGGTTTTCCGATAAGAAGTGCGGTAAGAACAAAGAGTTAGAGCCCGGTTTTGATTCACTCAAAACCGGAAACTCCAGATCAACGCGCGTTCAAGCGATTCCACTTCAGGGCAATCGGGTGAAAAAAACAGCCGTTTCTTCCGGCGGTTTCGGATATCATTCCTGCGGAGGCAGGACGTTTTGTTTTGCCCGTCAGGCTAAAAAATACTGATTAAACAGATGGTTGATCTAGAGCGTAAAAGCTTCCAAATTCCAGGTTTACCAAACGCGTTAACCTTTACTTCAGGTTACGCATGACTTGGCGCGCCCGCGTGATAAAAAAGACACGAGATTTTTGATTTTCAGGATGGATGCCGCGCGGGTGAGTGAAAGTACCATGAAAAGACAGGCTGCATATGATGAAGATCCGTTGATCCGGGTCAAGAAACAAGAAGCCCTGCAATATATTCTCGAGGCTTGGGAAGAGGCGCTTGCGGACGGTGTTGACCCTTACCTGCTGGCCAATGCGGCGATCTTTGCCGCCCTTTCCGACATGATCTCGGTGCATGGCGAAGAGGCCGTCGGGCAGATGACCGATGGCCTCTCGCAGCGCATTGACCTGGGCGAGTTTACCCTGAACCGGGTGACGCAGTAAGGGGATTGCCTCACGGCGCGATATCGATCACCACGCGGCCGCGGGTCTTGCCCTTCACGATATCGGCGGCAACCTTTTGTATATCATCGAACGGGACATGGGTCGTCAGGGTGGCGAGCTTGTCCATGTCCAGATCCGCCGCCAGCCGGTCCCAGGCGGCAAGGCGTTTTTCGCGCGGCACGATCACCGATTCAACACCGGCCAGCGTTACCCCGCGCAAGATGAACGGCATGACATTGCCGGGCAAATCGGCTCCCTGCGCCAGACCGCAGGCGGTAATGATGCCGTGATATTTCATTTGCGCGATGAGATTGGCCAGCGTTGTTGAGCCAACGACATCCACCGCGCCGGCCCAGCGGGTTTTGGCAAGGGCGCGGGGCTTGCCGGAAAAGGCCTCGCGGTCGATGATCTCCGCCGCACCCAGAGCCTTGAGATATTCCGCCTCTTCAGGTCGCCCGGTCGAGGCCACCACATGAAAGCCGCGTCTGGCGAGCAACGCCACGGCCACCGAGCCAACCCCGCCCGCCGCGCCGGTAACCACCACCTCGCCATCATCGGGCTTCAGGCCCAGCTCTTCAAGGCGCTGCACGCATAACATGGCGGTAAAGCCCGCCGTGGCAATGGTCATGGCATCGGCGGTGCTCCAGCCTTCAGGCACCGGCACCAGATATTCGCCCGGCACCCTTGCGCGCTCGGCATAGCCGCCGTGATGGGTCTCGCCAATGCCCCAGCCGGTGCACACCACCTTGTCACCCGGCGCATAGCGTTCATCATCGGACGAGATCACCTCGCCGGCAAAATCAATGCCGGGGATGAGCGGGTATTTGCGCAGGATCGGCGCAAGGCCGGTGATGGCGAGACCGTCCTTGAAGTTCAGGGTGGAATATTCCACCTTGACCAGAACCTCGCCCTCCATCAGATCATCATTGGACATCTGCGTGAATCCCACGCTCTGGCCATCTTCGGTCTTTTCGATCAGCAGCGCCTTGAATGTATCGGTCATTTTTGCCTCTTGTCTGAACTATTGGTCTGAATATGGATATGGTCTTGAAAGATTTCGTCCGGCCATCCGGGGTTACAGCGCACTCCAGAACCGCATGGGACGGCCTCTTGCCGGCCCCTGGAGCTCGCCCTCCCACATTACCGGGCGGCCGCGGATGATGGTTCCCACCGGCCAGCCTTGCAGCACGCGGCCATGAAACGGTGTCCAGCCACAGCGGCTTTGTGACCAGCTGTCGTTCATGGTGCGGCGCGCCTTCATGTCCACGATGGTGAAATCGGCATCATAGCCCACCGCGATGCGCCCCTTGCCGGCAATGCCGAAAATCCGGTGCGCGCCGTGGCTGGAAAGATCCACGAAACGCTCAAGGGTGAGCCGCCCGCGGTTGACGTGATCGAGCATCACCGGTACCAGCGTCTGCACACCGGGCATGCCGGAGGGCGATTGCGGGTAGGCCCGCGCCTTTTCCTCGCGGGTGTGGGGAGCGTGATCGGAGCCGATCACATCGACGATCCCGGCCTGCACGGCGCGCATCAGCGCGGCGCGCTCTTTTTCACCGCGAATGGGCGGGTTCATCTGGGCGAGAGTTCCCAGTTCCGAATAGGCATCGGGTGCGGCAAGGGTGAGGTGCTGAGGGGTGGCCTCAAGCGTGGCGATATCCTTGTTTTGGGCCAGGAAATCCATCTCGCGCCCGGTGGTGACATGCAGGACATGCACGGGCTTGCGCGCCTTGCGGGCCAGGTTGACCAGCCTCTCCGTGGCGGTGAATGCGGTCAACTCGTCGCGCCAGATGGGGTGGGAGGACGGATCACCGCTCACCCGCTCATTCTCGCGGGCGATCAGGCGGGCTTCATCCTCGCAGTGAAAGGCGGCGCGGCGGGTGATCTTTTGCAGCACGCGGGCAAGGGTGGCGTCATCATCCACCAGCAGAGAGCCGGTGCTGGAGCCCATGAACACCTTGACGCCGCAACAGCCGGGAATGCGCTCAAGCTCCGGCAGATCATCGACATTTTCCGCCGAGGCCCCGGCATAAAAGGCATGATCGCACCACATGCGGTCTTTGGCGCGCTCCAGCTTGTCCCGCAGGGCGGCGGCATCGGTGGTGGAAGGGTTGGTGTTGGGCATTTCGAACACGCCGGTCACCCCGCCCATTACCGCGGCGCGGCTGCCCGATTCAAGGTCTTCCTTGTGGGTGGGGCCGGGCTCGCGAAAATGCACCTGGGTGTCGATAACGCCGGGCAGGACATGCAGCCCCTTGACGTTGATGATCTTACCGGCGGCTGCCTCTTCCAGTGCGCCAATGGCGACGATCCTGCCGCCGCGCACACCGACATCGCGCAGCGCCCGGCCATCCTGGTTGACCACCGTGCCACCCTTGAGGAGAAGATCATAAGTCTGCGCCATATTTCCCGCTTTGTCTTGAAGCTGCCTCAGCCATTGCGTAAGTCTAACCTAAAGCATCAAAAAGGCGAGTCGTCCATGCGCATTATATCAGCCAGCATTTTAACCGACCGGAACGTGTTGCGGGTCAGCGGGGAAGAGCGGGAGAGCTTCATGCAGGGGCTGGTGAGCAATGATGTGGGGCTTTTGAGAAAACAAAAGGCCATTCATGCCGCCCTGCTCTCGCCGCAGGGGAAAATCCTGTTTGATTTTTTTATTGTCAATGACGGCGAAAGCTACCTGGTCGACGCCCCGGCTGCGCAGGGCGCCGATTTGCTCAAGCGGCTGAAGATGTACAAGCTGCGCGCCAGGGTCGAGATTGCCGATCTGGGCGAAAGCCACGGGGTGGCGGCCATGAAGGACGGGGCGGAAAGCAGCGCGGAAGACCGCGGTTTTGATGACCCGCGCCACGGCGCAATGGGCCGGCGCATCATTGCGCCCCATGATATCCTGAAAGCCGGTTTTGACGGGGATGATGATTATCACGCGCGGCGCATCAAGCTGGGGATTGCCGAGGGCGGGGCGGATTTTGCCTCTGGCGAGGTTTACCCGCATGAGGCCAATCTGGACATGCTGAACGGGGTGTCTTTTACCAAGGGGTGCTATGTGGGGCAGGAAGTGGTCTCGCGCATGCGGCACAAGACGGAGATCCGCAAGCGATTCTTGCCGGTGAAACTGGACGGCGATGCGCCGGAGGCGGGCAGCCCGGTGCTGGCGGATGGAAAAAAGGCCGGGGTGATGGGTTCCTCGGCGAAGGGGCGTGCGATTGCGCTGCTGCGTTTTGACCGAATCGGCGGGGCGGTGCTCACCAGCGGCGAGGCGCGCCTTCATGTCACCAGGCCGGACTGGGCCGATTTTGAAATTCCCGGGGCCTGAGCGTGATGCGCATTGAAAACAAGCCGCGCTGCGCCTGGCCGGGACGCGAGGGACAAAAGGCGGATGCGCAATATATCGCCTATCATGACAGCGAATGGGGCGTGCCCGAGTTTGACGACCGGGCGCTTTATGAAAAACTTGTTCTCGACGGGTTTCAGGCGGGGCTTTCGTGGATCACGATCCTGCGCAAGCGCGAGAATTTCCGCGCCGCCTTTGACGGGTTCGAGCCGCAGGTTATCGCCCGCTATGATACGGACGATATCGAACGGCTGATGGGCAATGCCGGGATCGTGCGCAACCGGGCCAAGATCATCGCTGCAATCCGCGGCGCGCAGATCTGGCTGGAGATGATGAAAGGGCAGGGATTTGCCGCATATTTGTGGGATTTCGTGGACGGTGAGCCAATCCAGAACCATTTCACGCGCGAATCGGAAGTTCCGGCGCAAACGCCGCTGAGCGTCAAAATCTCGAAGGATCTGAAATCGAGAGGCTTCAATTTTTGCGGACCGACCATTGTCTATGCCTTCATGCAGGCGACAGGCATGGTAAACGATCATGTCACGGGCTGTTTTCGCCATGATGAATGCGCCGCTTTGGCGGCAAGAAGCAAGGGAAAAGCCTGAACATGGCGGGCCGGAACGAAAAACCGCGCGCCTGGCAACGCATGCTCTCGGGCCGGCGGCTTGATTTGCTGGACCCCTCGCCGCTGGACGTGGAAATCGAGGATATTGCCCATGGGCTGGCGCGCGAGGCGCGCTGGAACGGACAGACGGCGGGAGATCATGCATTTTCCGTGGCGCAGCATTCGCTGGTCGTGGAGGAGCTGGTGCTGCGCTTCAAGCCCGGCATCGACGCCAAATGGCGGCTTGCCGCATTGCTGCATGATGCGCCCGAATATGTGATCGGCGATCTTATCAGCCCGTTCAAGGCCGCCGTCGGGCTGGACTACAAGACCTTTGAGCACCGCCTTATGGCGGCGATCCATATCCGTTTTGGCTTGCCGGCGCACCTGCCCGCAACGATTGAAAAGCTCATCAAGCGGGCTGACAAGGCCTCGGCTTATTTTGAAGCCACGCGGCTGGCAGGTTTTGAAGAAACCGAAGCGGCGCGGTTTTTTGGCCGTCCACGGGGGATTTCGGTGACACCGCGCTTTGAAACCAGCTTGCTCCCCCTTCCCGTCACGGAAGCACAGGCGCAGTTCTTGCGCCGCTTTCAGCTTCTTGGCGGCGGGCTTGTGCTTGACACCTGGAAATCTGGAAACTTGTAAATCGAGAAATCTATAAATCATGATTCATGTCTGTCCTCTCAATGCCGTTGATAGAATTATCGCCAGGTACCGCCCCAGCCACGTGATGAGCCTGCTCACCCCGGAGATGATGATCGGGACGCCAAAAGGGATTGCCGCGCAAAACCATTTGCAGCTTTGCCTCAATGATATTGCCCGGCCTGAAGAGGGTTTGAAAGAACCCGAGAGCAGGCATGTGCAAAAACTGATCGGGTTCTTGCAAGACTGGCCGCAGGACGCCCCCCTGCTGATCCATTGCTGGGCCGGGATCAGCCGCTCCACGGCGGCGGCATTTATCGCCATGTGCCTGTTCAACCCGGACGAAATGGAAGTCGCGCTGGCCAAGATATTGCGGTTCCATGCCCCCGAGGCCTCGCCAAACCCGTTGCTTGTGGCGCATGCAGACGCCATACTCGGGCGCAAGGGACGAATGCGCAAGGCCATCATGAATATTGGCCGGGGCCAGACCGCGTTTGAGGGTACGCATTTTACCCTGCCGGTTTATCTGTAAAAGGCAAGCACCATGCCGCACCGCAAGACAGGCGAGCAAACCCGGGTCATCCTTGGCCTGAGCGCGGCGATTGTCGCGGTGCAGGATGGTCAACCGCTGATCCTTGCCGTGCCCCGGCATGGCCATAAGCGCGAAAGGGCTGATTTTCTGCCCTTTGGCCCGTTTAACCCGGTAGCGCACCGGACCATGGAAATGGGATTGCGAGCCTGGGTGGAGGAGCAGACCGGCCTCAAGCTGGGCTACGTGGAACAGCTTTATACCTTCGGCGACCGGGGCCGCCATGCCAAACCTGAAGACCAGGGCAGCCACGAGGTTTCCGTGGGCTACCTGGCGCTGGCCCGCGAGGCGGCGGCGACAGGACCGGGAAGCTGGCGCAGATGGTATGAATTTTTTCCCTGGGAAGACTGGCGCGGCGGCAAACCGGCAATCCTGGATGAACAGATTGAACCTTTATTACGCCAATGGGCCGCCTTGCCGGAAACGAATCCGGGCAAGGCGCAGGGGCTGGGACGGCAGGAGCGCTTGCGGCTGTTCTTCGGGCTTGATGGCCTGCCCTGGGACGAGGAAGGGGTTCTGGAGCGCTACGAGTTGCTTTACGAGGCGGGAGTCGTGCCCGAAGCGCGGCGCGACGGGCGCGGCAATGCGGATCTGGAAAATGCCCCTGCCCTGCCTCTTTTAGGGCAAAGCATGCAGCACGATCATCGCCGAATCCTGGCCACGGCCATGGGGCGGCTGCGGGGCAAGCTGAAATACAGACCCGTGATTTTTGAACTCATGCCGCCGGAATTCACCCTTTATGAGTTGCAACGCGCGGTGGAGGCGATTTCCGGCGGGCATTTGCACAAGCAGAATTTTCGCCGGTTGGTGGAAAAGGGCCGGGTGGTGGAGCCAACGGGCAGCGTGTCCACCCGCACCGGGGGGCGCCCCGCGGCGCTGTTCCGGTTTCGCCGCGAGGTCTTGCGCGAGCGCCCGGCGCCGGGTTTGCGCGTCAAGGCGATCAAAGGATAGGAAATCATGGTAAATATTATTCTCGCCCTTGCCGGTCTTGGCCTCGTGATTGGCATTCCGGTTTTTATCTTTTTGAAGTTCTCGGCGCTGGAGACCCGGATCCTGCTGCTGGAAAAGAGCCTGCGCCATGTAAAAGCCAATATGGAGATGCAGCGCACCGGGACCGCGCAACCAGCCCAGGCGCCAAATGACCAGACGGCAACAGCGCCCGCAGGCACGGCAGAAGAGGCTCTGGCTGACAAGAAAGCAGACCCCTCCACAAGCTGGAAGCCAGCGCCACCACCCAAAACGTCACTGGAAGAGACCGTGGGGGCAAAATGGACCATCTGGCTGGGCGGGCTGGCGCTGGCGCTGGGCGGCGTGTTCCTGGTGCGCTATTCCATTGAATACGGGCTTTTGGGGCCAAAGGTGCGGCTTGTTCTGGCGGGGCTTTTTGCGCTGGTTCTGACCGGGCTGGGCGAGGTCTTGCGGCGGCGCGAGGCAAAGTTTCATATTGGCGGCCTGCCCCCGGCCTATATTCCGGGGATTTTAACTGCCACCGGGATATTGACCGGTTATGCCAGCGTTTACGCCGCCTTTGCGCTTTACGGGTTTTTGGGGCCGATCAGCGCCTTTATCCTGCTGGCGCTGGTTTCCATGGCCGGGCTGGCGCTCTCGGCTTTGCATGGTCCCTCGCTGGCGGCTCTGGGCATGGCGGGCAGTTATGTCACGCCCCTGCTGACCGGTTCCGAGGCGCCCAATATCTGGCCGCTTTATATCTACTTGCTGTTTGTCACGGCGGCGGGGTTTTTCACCGCATCGCTGCGCGGCTGGCTGTGGCTGGCAGTATCTTCGGCGGCGGGCGCGGTGCTGTGGGGCTTCTTGTGGAACACGACCAACTGGACACCCGGCGATGTGCTGCCCTCGGGGCTGTATTTTGTCACCCTGACGGCACTGGCGCTGTTTTCCCTGAAGATGGATGCGGCTAACCCAGCGGGAAAAACCACGACATGGCGGCGGCAGGACTGGCCGGTGATCGGGGTTCTGGCCGGGATCTCGCTTCTGGCGGCGGCATTGTTGCGGCTGGATGAGTATTCCAATCCCGCGCTGGCGTTTTTTACGCTGATCGTGGTTGCCCATCTCACCATCGCCTGGCGCTGGCGCGGATTGAGCGCGCTTGCGGCATGGGCGGCGATAGTGTCCGGTTTTGCCTATGCCAGCTGGCATGTGCCTGTTTTGCTTGATGCGCTGCGCGAATATGACCGCTTCTTTGGCTTTGCCCCTTCCGCGCCCTCGGCGCTTGAACGGTTCCTGATCGCCGGGGCGGTTTTCGGGCTTGGCTTCGGGGTGGCCGGTTTTGCGTCTGTCTGGAAACGCAGCGGGCTGGAATACTGGACCGCGGCCTCCACCCTCACGCCACTTGGCGCGCTCGGCCTTGCCTATCTGCAGGCCACGCAATTTGAACAATCGGTACCCTTCGGGCTGGCCGGCGCGGGTTTGGCGGCAATCTTCACCGCCATGGCCGAAACGCTAAACCGCACCGCACAGAAAGACGAGCGGCAGGACTGGAATACCGGGATTTACACCGCCGCCGCCTTTGCCGCGCTGGCTTTGGCGCTCACCATGGTTCTGGAAAAAGGCTGGCTCACGGTGGCAATTGCGCTGTTGTGCCCGGCCATGGCGTTTGTGAGCCTTCACCGCCCTGTGCCCGTGCTGCGCAAGCTGGCGGCGGGGATGGCGGGGGGTGTCGTGCTGTACCTTTTATATCAGCCGGTGATTACTTCCGAGCCCGGCGCGACACCGGTTTTCAACTGGCTGCTTTATGCTTATGGCATCCCGGCGCTCGCCTTTGCCGCCAGCGCGGTGCTTTTCCTGCGCAAGCGCGATGATATCTATGTGCAGGTGTTCGAGGTGGCTGCCATTACCTTTACCGCCGCGCTGATCGGTTTCCAGATCCGGCATTTGCTCAATGGCGGGTCTGTGACCTCAAGCCATTTCGACCTGATGGAAATGAGCCTGCACACCCTCACCTGGGCCGGGCTGTCGCTGGGCCTGAACCGGCTGGGGCACTGGCGCAAACGCGTGGTTTTATCCTATGGGGCGCTGGTTGTGGGGATCATGGGAATCGCCAGCACGGTTTTTGTCCACCTGTTCATTTTCAACCCGCTGATTACCGATGAGACCATCGGAACGGGGCGCATTTTCAACCAGCTCGTTCTGGCGTACCTGCTGCCCGCGCTGCTGTATGGACTGATTTACATGACCGGCAAACCGGTGCGCCATCGGCTTTACCTGAAAGCGGCGGGCATTACGGCGCTGGTCCTGGCCTTTGCCTATCTGTCGCTCCAGGTCCGCACCCTGTTCCAGAGCCACGGCTTGCTGGGATATCGCCATGCCACCAGCGACGGCGAGATGTATGCCTATTCGGCCATCTGGCTGGTTTACGGGCTGGCGCTGCTGGGGGCCGGGGTAATGCGCGGCACGAAGGCGCTCAGATATGCCTCTTTCGCGGTGGTCATGCTTTCGGTGAGCAAGGTGTTCCTGTTTGATTTATCGAACCTGACCGGCATATTCCGGGCATTGTCGTTTATCGGGCTTGGCGCGGTGCTGATCGGTATCGGTTATGTCTATCAGCGGCTGGTTTTCCCGACCGGAACGGGAGATGAGGTAAAAAAAACAAAACCGCCGGAGATGGGTGAAGATGAAGCGCCCTGAAAGAAATTGTGATCCGGTCAGGGACGGCATAACTTGAAATTCTCCCCGTACGCCCTATTATAGATGGACAGGTAATGCTCAAACTTAGCATAACCTTCGTGCCCGGCGCCTTGCCGGGTGTTTTGATGTCTTGGTTATACTCATTTTGAGTATATAGGAGGCCGGAATGACCGACAGTTTTCAGACGCATGCAAGCCCCGAAACACCCCCTGCCCCACACCCGGATGCAGCGGCGCGGCACGGGATCGTGGAGATGCCGGATCTTGAATATACCCCGGAGCTGGCAAAAGAGATGGCGGCGCTTTACGAGCGGGTGAAAAAGGTCATCCCGCCCATCGAGTGGCCGTTTTTCGCGCCCTATATCAAGGCCATCAACGAGCTGAAAAGGCAGCGCGGCGCGGTGATCCTGGCGCATAACTACATGACGCCGGAAATTTTCCACTGCGTGGCGGATTTCATGGGTGATTCGCTGCAACTGGCCCGCGAGGCGGCGAAGGCGGATGCCGATATCATCGTGCAGGCCGGGGTTCACTTCATGGCAGAGACCGCCAAGCTGCTGAACCCGGACAAGACGGTTTTGATCCCCGATTCCAGGGCGGGGTGCTCGCTGGCCGAGTCCATCACCGCGCGTGATGTACGCAACCTTCGCAAGCAATATCCCGGCGTGCCGATTGTCACCTATGTCAATACCAGCGCCGAGGTGAAGGCAGAATGCGATATCTGCTGCACGTCCTCGAACGCCGTGCAGGTGGTCGAATCGCTCAATGCGCCAAGGGTCCTGCTGGTGCCGGACCGTTTCCTGGCCGCCAATGTCAACAACCAGACCGATGTGGAGGTGATCCCCTACGAGCCGGGACGCTGCGAGGTGCATGAGCGTTTCACCGCCCAGGAGCTGGAGGATTACCGCGAATCCCATCCGGGGCTGAAGATCATCGCGCACCCGGAATGCCCGCCAGATGTCCTGAAAGCGGCGGATTTTGCCGGTTCCACTTCGGGCATGATTAACTGGGTGCAGGAGAACCAGCCGGAGAAGGTGATGATGGTCACCGAATGCTCGATGAGCGACAATGTGGCGGTGGAAAACCCGGATGTGGAGTTTATCCGCCCGTGCAACCTGTGCCCCTACATGAAGATGATTACCTTGCAGAACATCCTCGACTCGCTGGTTTACATGAAGGAGGAAGTGAGCATTGATCCGGCTGTTGCCGCCCCGGCGCGCGCGGCGGTGGAGCGGATGATCCGCCTGAACGGATAATTCCCCCATGGAAGACAGCCAGATCCTTGATCTTTCCGGCAAGGCGCACATGCAGCGCGTGCCCAATGACGTGGTGATTATCGGCGGCGGGCTGGCGGGGCTGTTTAGCGCCCTCAAGCTTGCGCCCCTGCGGGTGACGGTGATTGCCGGGGGGGCGCTGGGCACCAGCGAGGCCAGCGCCCTGGCGCAAGGCGGGATCGCGGCGGCGGTGGGGGTGAGCGATACGCCCCGGGCCCATGCCGCCGACACCATTGCCGCCGGTGACGGGCTGGTGGATGAGGGCATGGCGCATCTGCTGGCCTCCGAGGCCCCGGCGCGCATTCTCGACCTGCTGGATTACGGGGTTCCGTTCGACAAGGATATCGAAGGGGCGCTGAAGCTGAGCCGCGAGGCGGCCCATAGCGCCCGGCGGGTGGTCAAGGTGGAAGGCGACATGGCCGGGGCGGTCATCATGGAGGCTCTCATCAGGCAGGTGCGTGCGGCGGCCCATATCCGCATCATGGAAGATGTCTGGGCGCAGGAACTCGTGGTCTCGGGCCACCGGGTGACCGGGGTGGCAATCCAGCCGCGCACGCCGGGCTGGGACGCGCCGACACAGATCGTCCTTGGCGCCGCGGTGGTGCTGGCCACGGGCGGGGCTGGCGGGCTTTATGCGCTGACCACCAATCCGCGCGGCGCGATCGGCAGCGGCATGGCCATGGCGGCAAGCGCCGGGGCGATGGTCGCGGATGCCGAGTTCATCCAGTTTCACCCCACCGCCATTGTCAGCGACAAGGACCCGGCGCCGCTGGCCACCGAGGCGCTGCGCGGCGAGGGGGCGGTGCTTGTCAATTCTGCCGGCGAGCGGTTCATGAAAGCGGTGCACAAGGATGCCGAGCTGGCGCCGCGCGATATCGTGGCGCGGGCGGTGTTTGCCGAGAACGCCGCCGGGCGCGGCGCGTTTCTCGATTGCCGCGAGGCGATCGGGGCGCGGTTCGAGACTGAATTTCCACGGGTTTACGGGCTGTGCAAGGAGGCCGGGATCGACCCGGTTCACGAGCCCATTCCGGTGGCCCCGGCGGCGCATTACCACATGGGCGGAATCTTGACCGACGCCAATGGGCGCACATCGCTTGACGGGCTTTGGGCCTGCGGCGAGGTGGCGGCAACCGGGGTTCACGGGGCCAACCGGCTGGCCAGCAATTCACTGCTCGAAGCGGTGGTGTTCGGGGCGCGCATAGCCGATGATCTGAAAAAGCTCATTCCCTCATCGGTGATTTATACCGAGCAGGTGCTTCCGCCCCCCGCCCCGGAAAAACACGCCAATGCCCGCCGGGATATTGTCCGGCTGCGCGAGGTGATGAGCCGGCATGTGGGGGTTGTCCGCAATGCAAAGGGGCTGCGCCTGGCGCTGGACGAGATCACCGCCATCGAGGCGCGGGCGCGTTCGCCCTGGCTGAAAGCCATGTGCATTGCCGCCTTGCTGATTGCCGCCGGAGCGTGGGCGCGGCGCGAGTCGCGCGGCGGGCATTACCGCGAGGATTTCCCGCAAAGCGATGCCGCGCCGCGCCGCGGGCTTTTGACGCTGGACCGGGCGCGGGCAATCGCGCGCGCTGCAACCGGGTAACATCATATTCATGAGAAAGCAGGACTCCGTGACCAAAAAACACCTTTCCCCCCTGCCCCGCCTTCTGGTGGAAGATGCCGTCCGCATGGCGCTGAAGGAAGATCTCGGGCGGGCCGGGGATATTACCACCGACGCCATCATCGCGCCCGATGCGCGGATCAGGGCGGTGATCCGGGCGCGGCGGGCGGGGCGGATCGCCGGGCTTGACCTGGCGCAAAGCGCCTTTGGCATGCTGGATGAAAACATCTCTTTTGAGCGCTGCGTGAACGATGGCGAGGATGCCGGGGCGGGCGAGGATGTGGTGCGGATCTCCGGTCTGGCGCGGGCGGTCCTGTCGGCTGAACGGGTGGCGCTCAATTACCTTGGACATATGAGCGGCATTGCCACCATGACCCGCGAGCTTGTGGCCCTGACCAAAGGCACGAAAGCGCAAATCTGCGATACCCGCAAGACAACGCCGGGCTTGCGGCTATTTGAAAAATATGCCGTCAAGGCGGGCGGCGGGGCCAATCACCGCTTCGGGCTTGATGATGCGGTGCTCATCAAGGACAACCATATCGCCGCGGCGGGCGGCATTGCCAGCGCCATCGGCGCGGCGCGGGCCAATGCCGGGCACATGGTCAAGGTCGAGGTCGAGGTGGATACCCTTGAACAGCTTGACCTGGCGCTGGGCTGCGATGTGGATGCGGTATTGCTCGACAACATGGACCCCGTCACACTTGCCGAGGCGGTGCGCCGGATTGACGGCAAGGCATTGGCCGAGGCCTCGGGCGGGGTCAATGCCGCCACGGTGGCCGGGATCGCGGCCAGCGGGGTTGATCTCATATCCGTCGGTGCGCTCACCCATTCGGCGCCGGTTCTTGACCTGGGGCTTGATTTTTAAGATTGCTGGCGCCGACCGGTTTCAGTTATCCGATGCGACAGATACGGGGGCGGGACTGCGCCTGGATGTCGAGCGGCTTAAACCGAAGAATCCCGACGGAGACTTGATCTTGAAAATCCGGTAGCCGTTGCGCATGCGCCGGCTGGCCGAGGCCACGCGGACGCGGTCTCCGCCGGGCGGGATTTTATAGAAGATATGCCGGCCGATCTTTGACACCCGGGTTAAGGAACTGGCCCATTTTGGCCGCACGTAGTCGGCATGGTAGTGAGTAACGTTCTTCAGGGCCGCAACCCGCTTGCCGCGCTCCAGGAAAGCCTTGGCAACCTGTTCGGCCTGCCGCCAGGGCTTGTTTTTCTTGGGCCGGTCGGAGCGCCCATCACAGGCAAAGGAGAACTGGCAACGGTTTTTCATATGGTCATTCTGGAACACGACGCCGCAAATGGTGTTGGGGTATCTCTTGCTGGCCTTGCGGTTCAAGATGACCTGGGCCACGGCTTCCTTGCCGCGCCGGGGTTCGTAGGCAGATTCGTAGTAAATCGCTGCGGCGAGACAATATTTCTCGCGCTCTTTATGCTTCAACCTGGCCAGCATGAGGCGGTTTTTCCGCTCGGCCTCTGTTTCTTCCCTTGGCCTGGCGGGGATTTTCTTTTCCGGTTTCACCGCGGCTGGCGGATTTGCTTCTGCTTCGGCGGGGCTGGTCTTGTGGCGCGCCAGATCTTCGAGCGGATAGGGTTTATCCGGGACAACGGCGGCAAGATCGAAAGAGTCCTGCGGTGTTATGCGCTTGGCAATCACTTCCTTGGTGATGATATTCAGGGCATTGCTCTTGCCCGCGGTGTTAACTTCAGGTGGCGGGATCATGTGGGCAGTCTTGCGGGTGATGCCGGATGAAAGCATGCCGGGATCCAAATCCTCGCCCTGATCCCGGGCAGAGACCAAGCGATCCGCATCGGGCCTTGAGGTCTTGAGGGCCAGCAAACGGTCGGTTTTGCCCATTTCGCTTACACTGGCCAGCGCATCGGTGCGCAGGATCAACTCGCCATTTTCGATTTCCCAGAAAAAGTAAACGGCAAGCCCTAAAATACCGGCAACCGCCACCACATTGGACAGCGCCAGCATGGCAAAACGCTTGACACTCTTTTGTTGAGATTCCATCAAAGGACCCCCTGTCCGGCGCTCTTCTTTATCGTCTTGCGCTTCGTGAAACATGGTTCAACACCCGCTTGGCCAGCCTGCAAAGGCGCGTACAGCGCAGGTCCCTCCCGCTATTTGAAAGCCTCTATACCACAAAAAGCTGGGGTACCGCAACAGATGTCAGACTCCGCCCTTTGGCTTAACAGCCGGTTAACGTTAACAATATGTGAGCGGCTTGACTGGCGCGGCTTGTCAGGCCGTGTTGTGGGTGTTCTCGCCGGTTTCACATTGCGCCGCAGCCAGCCTTGCGATGGGAATGCGGAACGGGGAACAGGAGACATAATCCAGCCCCACCTTGCCGCAAAACGCGATCGAGGCAGGGTCACCGCCATGTTCGCCGCAAATGCCCATTTTCATGCCCGGCCTTGTGGCCCGGCCACGCTCAACGCCCATCTGCACCAGTTGCCCGACGCCTTCGATATCAAGGCTCACGAAGGGGTCGGTTTCAAGGATGCCCTTCTGAACATATTCGTTCAGGAAACGCGCCGCATCATCGCGGCTTACCCCGAAGGTCGTCTGGGTCAAGTCATTGGTGCCAAAGCTGAAAAATTCAGCTGACTCGGCGATCTTGCCAGCCATCAGCGCCGCGCGGGGCAGCTCGATCATGGTGCCGACCGAGTATTCGATCTTGGCGCCGGCTTCACGCTGCACCTCGGCGGCAACCTTGTCGATCACGCCCTTGACCATGTCCAGCTCCGCCTTTGTGGCGACCAGCGGCACCATGACTTCCGGGGTTACGGTTTCACCGCTGCCAGCATGAACCTCAAGCGCAGCTTCAAAGATGGCGCGGGCCTGCATTTCGGCGAGTTCTGGATAGGTTACCGCAAGGCGGCAGCCACGATGGCCGAGCATGGGGTTATATTCGTCCAGCTCCGCCATGCGCGCCTTGAGCACGGAAGGCTCAACCCCCATGACCTCGGCAACTTTTGCGGTTTCCTTGTCGGTGTGGGGCAGGAATTCATGCAGGGGCGGGTCAAGCAGGCGAATCGTTACCGGCAGGCCGGACATGATGGTGAAAAGCTGGACGAAGTCCTGGCGCTGCATGGGCAGCAGCTTGTCGAGCGCTGATCTGCGTCCGGCTTCATCGGGGCTGAGGATCATCTCGCGCACCGCGATGATGCGATCGCCTTCAAAGAACATGTGCTCGGTGCGGCAAAGGCCAATGCCCTCGGCGCCAAAATTGCGCGCCATTCTGGCGTCTTCCGGGGTCTCGGCGTTGGCGCGCACCTTCATGCGCCGGATGCCATCGGCCCAACTCATGAGAGTGGCAAAATCGTCTGATAATTCCGGGTCGCGGGTCGCCACCTTGCCGGCCATGATTTCACCGGCCGCCCCATCAATGGTGATGATATCGCCTTCGGTGAAGCTGCGTTCGCCAACCGTCATGGTTTTGGCGGCGGCATCGATTTTCAGCGCACCGGCGCCGGAAACACAAGGCGTGCCCATGCCGCGCGCCACCACGGCGGCGTGAGAGGTCATGCCGCCCCGGGCGGTCAGGATGCCCTTGGCGGCGTGCATGCCGTGAATGTCTTCCGGGCTGGTTTCCATGCGCACCAGGATGACATCACGCCCGGCGGCTGTCTTGGCCACGGCGTCATTGGCGGTGAAGGAAATCTCGCCCGAGGCCGCGCCGGGCGAAGCGGGCAGGCCGGTGGCGATGAGATCACGCGGGGCATCGGGGTCAAGGGTCGGATGCAAGAGCTGGTCAAGGGAAGCCGGCTCGATGCGGTTGACCGCCTCTTTTTCGTCGATCAGCCCTTCGCGCGCCATGTCCACGGCGATTTTCAGCGCCGCTTCGGCGGTGCGCTTGCCATTACGGGTTTGCAGCATCCACAGCTTG
Organism: uncultured Hyphomicrobiales bacterium; assembly: GCA_964533415.1. Classification (GTDB taxonomy): domain Bacteria; phylum Pseudomonadota; class Alphaproteobacteria; order Rhizobiales; family BM303; genus BM303. Next base: position 10,989 of record CAZHLV010000191.1, on the reverse strand, counting down.
CCGCCCTGAACGGTAAATTCCAGATCCTGCATATCCTGGTAATGGGCTTCGAGCTTGTCGCAAATGGCCTTGAGTTCATGGAAGGAATCCGGCATGGCGGCTTCAAGGGAATAACGGTTGTCGTTCGCCTGTTTGCGGGCCTGTTCGGTGATGGCGTGGGGGGTTCTGATCCCGGCCACGACATCCTCGCCCTGGGCATTGATGAGAAATTCCCCATAGAGCATTTTCTCGCCCGTCGCCGGGTTGCGGGTGAAGGCCACGCCGGTGGCGGAGGTATCACCCATATTGCCAAACACCATGGCCTGGACATTCACCGCCGTGCCCCAGTCATCGGGGATGGAATGCAAGCGGCGATAGGTGATGGCGCGCGGCGTGTTCCACGAACCAAAGACCGCGTTTACCGCCCCCCAGAGCTGGGTATTCACATCTTGCGGGAAGGGTTTGCCAAGCTCGCTTTCAACCAGCGCCTTGAACTTTCCGGTGATGATGATCCAGTCATCGGCGTCAAGGTCGGTATCAAGATGATAGCCTTTTTCCTCCTTGTACTCTTCCAGGATGGCCTCGAACAAATCGTGGTCCATCTCAAGCACCACATTGGCGTACATCTGGATGAAGCGGCGGTAACTGTCATAGGCAAAGCGGGCGTCTCCGGCGCGTTTTGCCAGGCCTTCCACCGTGACATCATTGAGGCCAAGGTTGAGCACCGTGTCCATCATGCCCGGCATGGAAGCGCGGGCGCCCGAGCGCACGGAGACAAGCAGCGGGTTGTCGCGCTCGCCAAACTTGCCACCCACGAGAGCGGCGATATGATCGAGGGCAGCCTTGGCCTGCGGCTCGATATCATCGGGCAATTTGCCATTATTTTCATAATAGGCGGTGCAGGCGGCGGTGGTGATGGTAAATCCGGGCGGCACCGGCAATTCCAGATTGCACATCTCCGCAAGGTTAGCGCCCTTCCCGCCCAGCAACTCGCGCATTTCGGCAGAACCTTCAGCGGACCCTCCGCCAAACTGATATACCCATTTCGTCATTTTCAAACTCGCCTTTTGACCTGAAGTTCAGAGTAGAGCAACGCGCGTTCAAACGAACGCACTATCGTTGCTCTATCTCCTTGATGTCGATCAACTTATCTGCATTCACGTGATTCCACTTGAATGCAGGTTGATCCAGAGCGCGCTGGCACCGATTTAATACAACACGCATTAGCAGCCATAGCTAATCTGAACTCTTGCAAGACGGCAAGACCAAATATGTAAACCGCCCTGCCTCTTTAGTCGTAAGGACCAGCCGTTACGGGAAAATGCTCACGAAATCGCAGCTTTTACAAAGCCGGTTCGGACGGGGCGAAGATCAATGCGGCGATATGCAGCTCCCCCGTGAAGAAGGGGGAGCTGGAAGGATCAGATCATTTCCGCACGGACGATCTGGCGCAACTCGTCGATGGGGGCGAGCTTGCCCTTGTTGGAATAATGCCAGTAGGTCCAGCCATTGCAGGCTTCAAGCCCCTGGACATGAGCGCCCATCTTGTGAATGGAGCCGCTGGCGCTATCGCAGATGATGGTGCCATCGGCGCGCACCTTGGCGGCGTGGCGGGCCGAGGAACCGTAAAGGGTGGCGCCGGGATGCAACAGGCCGCGTTCCACCAGCGTACCGAAGGGGACCCTTGGCAGGGCGCGCTTTGACGGCGTGGTCTGGAGGGCTTCGGCATCGGCCTGCTCGACCTCGGCAATACGCTTGCAGGCGGCGCGGGCATAATCAGGATCACGTTCGATTCCGACCCAGTTGCGCCCCAGGCGCTTGGCCACCGCGCCGGTGGTGCCGGTGCCAAAGAACGGATCAAGGATCACATCGCCGGGCTTTGAGGAAGCCAGCAAGACCCGGTGCAGCAGGCTTTCGGGCTTCTGCGTCGGGTGCAGTTTCTTGCCATGTTGGTTTTTCAGCCGTTCGCCGCCATTGCAGATGGGCAATACCCAGTCGGAGCGCATTTGCAGATCGTCATTGAAGGCTTTCAGGGCTTCATAGTTGAAAGTGTAGCGGGTGGAACTGGCGTCCTTTGAGGCCCAGATCATGGTTTCGTGGGCGTTGGTAAAGCGCCGGCCACGAAAATTCGGCATGGGGTTGGTCTTGCGCCAGACGATATCATTAAGGATCCAGAATCCCAGGTCCTGCATGGTGGCGCCAACCCGGAAAATGTTGTGATAGGAGCCGATCACCCAGAGGGTGGCGTTTTTCTTCATCACCCGCTGGCACTGCTCCAGCCATGCGCGGGTGAAGGCGTCATACTCGGCGAAGGAGGAAAACTTGTCCCATTCATCCTCAACCCCGTCCACGCGGCTGTTGTTGGGGCGCTTCAACTCGCCTTGCAATTGCAGGTTATACGGTGGATCGGCGAACACGACATCGACGCTCTCCGATGGCAGCTTCGCCAGTTGCTCGGTGCACTCACCGATATGGATCCGGTTGGAAATAATCCCCTGTTTTCTTGTCTTGACTGTACTCTTACCCATGACGGCTCCTGCTGATACTCTACATGGAGCCGATGCTCGCGCATCAGGGTAAAGGATGGCTTAGCAAACACGGTAAAGGGGAGGTTAACTCACGACAAGCGCTATTTCAGCAGGCGGCGAACCGGGGCAAAACTGCGCCGGTGAAACGGGGTGGGGCCGAGTTTTTCCAGCGCTTCCACGTGTTCGCGGGTCCCGTAGCCCCTGTTGCGCTCCCAGCCATAGCCGGGAAATTCTTCTGCCAGTTCGTCCATGATTTTATCGCGCACCACCTTGGCGGCAATCGAGGCGGCGGCAATGGAGAGCGAGAGGGTATCGCCCTTGACCAGGGTTTTGCAAAAACAGTTAAGCTCAGGTTCCTGGTTGCCGTCAACCAGGGCCAGGTCGGGGGATTGCTCCAGCTTGTGAACTGCCTTTGCCATGGCCCAGAGGGTGGCTTGCAGGATATTATCGGCATCGATGCGCTCCACATCGGCAATGGCCACGGATATCTCCGCGGTGTTCTGGAGCATCATGAACAGGTGTTCGCGCTGGGCCGGGCGGAGCTTCTTGGAATCATCGAGCCCGGCGGGTATTCCGCCCGGATCAAGGATCACGGCAGCAGCCACAACCGGCCCGGCAAGGGGGCCTCTGCCGGCCTCGTCAACACCGGCAATGGGCGAAATGCCGCGGGCCATGGCCACGCGTTCGAGGCTGAAATCGGGCTTGGAGGGCTGTGGTTTTTCGCTCATGGCGCATGTTATGCGGGAGAAGGGCCAGGAGCGCAAGAGGCATCAAGAGCCATGAGCCATGGGAGGAATTATTACCGGATAATATTGCCACCTGGGCTCTGTCTGGCCACATGAACGGCAACCAGGTAAAAAACGCCCGTTTTCCGGTGGTTTTGGAGGCTATTCCTGCGGAAGGCAGGGATCCAAGCCGGGTGTCCAGAGCTTACACGATAGCCCTTTTTTGGATTCCTGCCGCCGCAGGAATGACGGTTTTGTTTGGCCCACCAGGCTAAAAAAAATACTGATTAAACAGGTGGTCACCCGATTGCCCTGCATAGGATCTGTGGCCATATGCGCTTGACGTTACCCATATCGCCCTCCTAAATTACAGCTACTGCTAATATTTCAACGGGGGGTTCCGCAAGATGGGCAATGTCGTGCCAATCAGTTCACATTCCGGGCCAGAGCCGTCACTCAGGCAATTGCTTGACCTGACGGCGGAAGACATGGGTAAAGTGAACGAAATCATTCTGAACCATGCAGTTTCCGACGTGAAACTGATCCCGGAACTGGCGGGGCATCTTATCAATTCCGGCGGCAAGCGTTTGCGCCCCATGCTGACCATCGCGGCGGCGCGGATGTTTGGGTATACCGGGGCGCACCATGTCACATTGGCTGCCTCGGTCGAGTTCATGCACACCGCCACCTTGCTGCATGATGACGTGGTGGATGATTCGGAAATGCGCCGGGGCAACAAGACAGCACGGATATTGTGGGGCAATGAAGCCAGCGTCCTGGTGGGGGATTTCCTGCTCGGCCAAGCGTTCCGCATGATGGTTGATGTGGGCTCGCTGGACGCCTTGCGGGTGCTTTCCAATGCCGCTGCGGTGATTGCCGAGGGCGAGGTCTGGCAGCTTGCCGCGTCAAAAAACACCGCCACCACCGAAGATGAATACCTGGCGGTTATCAACGCCAAGACAGCAGCGCTGTTTTCCGCCGCGGCGGAGGTTGGCGCCATTGTCGCGGAGCGCCCACATGGGGAGTGGACGGCCATGCGCTCTTATGGCAAAAACCTGGGGCTGGCGTTCCAGCTTGTGGATGATGCGCTCGACTATGCCGGGGACGCCAAGAACCTGGGCAAATCGGTGGGAGATGATTTCCGGGAAGGAAAGATCACCTTGCCGGTCGTGCTGGCCTTCCGGCGCGGCAATGAAAAAGAGCGCGCCTTCTGGAAACGCGTCTTGCAAGATGGCAAGCAGGACGAGGGAGATCTTGAGCATGCGCTCAAGCTGATGAAATCAAACCACGCCATTGAAGACACCATCAAGCGGGCGCGCCATTACGGGGCGATCGCACGCGATGCGCTGGCGATCTTTCCCGATTCAGAACACCGCCATGCACTGAGCGAGGCGATTGATTTCTGCATCAGCCGGGTTCACTAGAGCCCGGTTTTGATCGAATCAAAACCGGGCTCTAACTCTTTCCTGGTCATCCATGCCAGGGTTACCCCGTGGTTGTCCGGCACAGCTTCAGCATTTTGCGCATTACCGAAGGCAGGGCCTGACCGGCCAGTTCCGATGGGGCGATCCAGTGACCGGAAACGGGGGCGGGCATGGGGGATGCATCTTCCAGTCTTGCCTTGTACGCGGTGAGGTGAAGTTCAAAATGGGTGAAGACATGGCGGATTTCGCCAGGTTGTCTTCGCCAGTTGGCCCGCGCCGGAGCTTCATCATGGGCACGGGGTTTTTCCTCGCGCCAGATCGATGAGGGAAATTCCATCATGCCGCCCAGCAAGCCTTGCGGCGGGCGGCGGCGCAGCAGCACACGGCCATCGCCGCGCTCCAGCCAGTAGATACGGGCATGGCGAAGCGGGCGGGATTTCCGGGGCGCGCGGCGGGGGTAATACGCCGGGTTGCCCTCGCGGTATGACCGGCAATGTGTGATAACCGGGCATTGCTTACAAAGCGGGGTTTTGGGGCGGCAGATCCGGGCGCCCAGATCCATCAGGGCTTGCGCGTAATCGCCGCCGCGCCGGGACGGGGTGAGCGCGGCGGCAAGTTGGCGCATTTCAGGTTTTGCCCGTGGCAGGGGCGTTTTCATGCTGTGCAGCCGCGCCATGATACGCTCGATATTGCCATCCACGACCACGGCGGGGCGGGAAAAGGCGATGGCGGCAATGGCGGCGGCGGTATAGGGGCCAATGCCGGGCAGTTTCAACAGCTCCGCCCCTGTCTGCGGGAAAACGCCGCCATGATCGCTCACGATCTTTTGGGCGCAGGCGTGAAGGTTGCGCGCCCTTGCGTAATAGCCAAGCCCGGCCCATTCGCGAAGGATATCATCAAGATTCGCCCCGGCCAGCGCCTCTATATCAGGCCAGCGGGCGCAAAAACGGTCAAAATAGGGGATAACCGCGCTCACCGTGGTTTGCTGCAACATGATCTCGCTGAGCCAGACATGATAAGGGTTTGCGCCATGCCCCGGCTTTGCCCGCCATGGCAATGTGCGGCGGTGGCGGTCATACCAGTGGAGAATGTCACGGGCAAAATTCATGATTCTGACATAGAGTTGATTGGCGCGGGAAGGTTGGCCAAGTATAGTGAGCAGAAAGGAAATTCCAACAGGGGGCTGACAGGTTATCATGGCGCCGCGTTTTTCACAGCATCGGGGCGGGTATATGCCGGCACAGGCGATCGGCCGGATTACGCCGGATATCCTCAAGGGGGTGTTCAGGAAGCACGGCTTTGCCCAGGGACAGATCCTGAGCGCCTGGCCAGCCATTGCCGGGGAAGAGCTGGCGCGGTTCACGGCGCCAGAGAAAATCCGCTGGCCGCGCCGCGGGCAAAACGCGCAGCCGGGGCAGGACCAAGCCCTGGCTATTCTGGTGCTTCGGGTGGAAGGCCCGGCAGCTATCGAAGTGCAGCACAGCACGCCGCAATTAATGGACCGGATCAACGCGTTTTTCGGCTACCGGGCAATCGGAAAGATCCAGGTCGTTCAAGGCTCCCTGCCCCGGCGTCCGCTGCCGCAAAAAAGGCATCTCCGCCCGCTATCCACGGGGGAAGAAAGCAAGCTCAGATCACATCTTGGCCATGTTGATGATGCAGGTTTGCGCCGGGCATTGTTGCGGCTGGGCCGCGGCGTGATCGGCTCCACATGATCCTGAAGGTTTTGCTTTTGCCCCCTCATTCTACTATCTATCCCAAGGAACCCAAACCATAGAAGGTCTTATATCCATGCTCTTTCTTGCCAAATTCAGACTTCCCCTGGCGTTTGCCCTTGCCGCCATGGTTTTTTACAGCGCCGGTCAAAGCCTGGCGCAGGAAAAGACGCCAACCAAGGAAGAAGCTGCGGCGGCAGACTTGTCCCTGGAGGATATCATTGATGGCAAGGCGGATGCGCCGGTGACGATTTATGAATACTCGTCATTCACTTGCCCGCATTGCGCCAATTTCCACAAGGAAGTGTATCCGACCCTGAAGAAGAAATACATCGATACCGGCAAGGTGAAGATCATCTTCCGGGCTTTCCCGCTTGACCCGCTGGCAGCGGCGGCGTCCATGCTGACAAGGTGCATTGATCCGAAAAACTATTATGCCTTCGTGGATTTGCTGTTCAAACAGCAAAAAAGCTGGGCCTACAGCAATTCACCTGTGGACTCTTTGCGAAAAATCTCGCTGCAGGCTGGACTTTCGTCTGAATCTTTTGACAAATGCCTGACGAATCAGAAACTCTTGGATGGAATTTTGAAAATCAAGGACACGGCAGCAAAAGTCCTTGAAATCAATTCAACGCCGACATTCGATGTCAATGGCGAGGTGATACGCGGCGGCATGCCCCTGAAGGATTTTGAAAAACTGATCCGGGCCAAGCTGCGCAAGTAAACTCGGGAACCGGGCCAAAGCTGTCTTGCCGCACGGGTGTTCCTTATGGCGATTGGGCTTTGAGCTTTGAAATTTAACAAACTGCGCCTTTCAGGATTCAAATCCTTTGTCGATCCGGTCGAGCTTCATATCGAACCGGGCCTGACGGGCGTCGTGGGGCCCAATGGCTGCGGCAAGTCCAACCTGCTTGAGGCCTTGCGCTGGGTGATGGGAGAGTCTTCCTACAAGGCGATGCGCGGCTCGGGCATGGAAGACGTGATCTTTTCGGGCAGCGCCAACCGCCCGGCGCGCAACATGGCGGAAGTTGTCGCCACCATGGACAATTCCGACCGTACGGCGTCCGCCGCTTTTAACAAGGACGACGTGCTGGAAATCTCGCGCCGGATCGAGCGCGATGCTGGTTCTGCCTACCGCATCAACGGACGTGATACAAGGGCGCGCGATGTGCAGTTGCTGTTTGCCGATGCCTCCACCGGGGCGCATTCGCCCTCGCTGGTGCGGCAGGGGCAGATATCAGAGATCATCAACGCCAAGCCGCAGGCGCGGCGCAAGGTGCTGGAAGAGGCCGCCGGAATTTCCGGCCTGCACCAGCGCCGCCACGAGGCGGAGTTGCGCTTGCGGGCGGCAGAGAACAACCTGCTGCGGCTGGAAGATGTCATCAACGAGCTGGACGCCCAGCACAGCGCCCTGAAGCGCCAGGCGCGGCAGGCTTCGCGCTATCGCAACTTGTCCTCGGGGATTCGCAAGGCCGAGGCGCTGCTCCTGCACCTGAAATGGCAAGACACCACTGAAGCAGCCACGCAGTGCCTGAATGAACTCAAAGATGTCCGCGCCCGGGTCGGCAAGCTTACCGAAGCTGCAGCCAATGCCACGGCGCGCCAGTTGGAAGCGGCGGAAAAACTGCCCGGCCTGCGCGAGCGCGAGGCCATCGAGGCGGCGGTTTTGAACCGGCTCAATACCGAACTGGCGACACTGGAAGCCGAAGCGCGGCAGGCGGCAGAGCGCAAGGGCGAACTGAGCGCCCTCCTGGAGCAGGTAACCGGCGATCTGGCGCGGGAAAAAACCATCCAGTCGGATATGAGCGCGGCGCTCTCACGGCTCGCCGTTGAGGAAGAAGAGCTTAAAGTCGGCATGGAATCCCGGGCCAAAACCCACCAGGACGCCGCCGCGGCGCTGGAGGCGCGACGGGCGGAACTTGCCAAACTTGAGCAGGCCCATGAGACGCTGGGGGCTGAACAGGCGGCGCGCCGGGCCGAGGGCAATGCCCTGAAAGCGCGGCTGGAAGATATCCGCCGCAAGCGCGAGCGGCTGGCGGCGCAATTGGAGGCCAGCAAGCAAAAACTCGCCGAGGCCCGCGCCCGGCACGATGAAACCTCGTTTGATGCGCTGGCGCAAGGGGCCCGGGAGGCCGAAGAGAAGCTGCACGGCGCCGAACAGGAATCCTTGCAGGCTGAAACGGCGCGCGAACGCGCTGACAAGGAGTTGATCGAAAAACGCCGCAAGCTGGAAAATGCCCGGCGCGAGGCGCAGGCCCTGCAAACCGAGGCCAAAACGCTGGAGCGGATGCTGGTTGCAGAAGGGGCTGGCGAGTGGCCGCGCCTGATCGAGCAACTTCAGCCTGATACCGGCTATGAAAAGGCCCTGGCGGCGCTGCTTGGCGATGACCTTGACGGCGCGCTTGATGAAAATGCCCCGGTTCACTGGCGCAACCTGCCACGGCTTGATGCCCTGAACCCCCTGCCGGAAGGAACCGAGTGCCTGCAAAACGTCGTCAAGGCGCCCGATTCGCTCACCGCCCGGCTGCTGCAAACCGGTGTTGTCCCCGCCGATCAGGGCGCCGCCTTGCAAAGACGCCTGAAGCCGGGCCAGAGGCTGGTCTCGCGCGCCGGTGATTTGTGGCGCTGGGATGGATTCGTGTCTGCGGCTGATGCTCCTACCGCGGCGGCCAAGCGTATGGAGGGGCGCAACCGGCTTGAAATCCTGCACGCCAAACTGGCAAGCGCCAATGAACAGGTGAGCTTTTGCCAACAGGCTCATGAGGCGGCGCGCGAGGCGGCAAACGCGGCCAGAAAAGACGAGAAGGCCAGGCGTGCCTCGTGGCGCGAGAGGCAAGGCAAGGCTTCATTGGCCGCCGAGCTTCTGGCCAAGGCGCAACGGCAAGCGCAAGATACCCTTTTGCAGATCAAGACCCTGGAAGAAGCGGGCTTGCGCCTGGCGACGGAAATTGCCGAGCTTGATGGCGAGTTAACCGACAAGCAAGAGGCTCTCTTGGAACTCACCCAGCCCGAAGATGATGCCGGAAAGATCGAGATCTTGCGGCAAAAACGCGATGCGGCGCGCAGCGCCCTGGCCTCGGCGCAGGCGGCTTTTGAAGGGCTTGAGCGCGATGCAAGACAGCGTGAACAGCGCCTTGCCACCATTGCGCGCGAACGCGGTGAGTGGGACAGGCGCGCCGCGCGGGCCGATGAGCAGATCGCCATTCTGACCCGCCGGATCGGGGCGGCAGAACAGGACCTGGAGCGGATCAGCACGGTCCCGGACGAGCTCGTGGAGCGGCGCAATAAACTGGCCAGTTCCATCTCCCGGGCGCAAAATGCCCATGTGGAAGCTACCGATGCGCGGGCAGCGGGGGAAAAACGGCAGGCGGAATGCGACCGGGCGGCGCGCGATGCCGAGCGCGAATTGTCCGGCATCCGCGAGCAACTGGGGCGCGCCGAGATCCGGGTCGAGGCAGCGGTTGAACGCCGCACAGAGGCCGGGGCGCGCATTGCCGAGCAGCTTGAATGCGCCCCGGAAAAGGCCATTTTCGAGGCCGGGTTTGCACCTGGCGATCCCCTGCCCGAGGCGGCGCAGGCCCTGGCCAAGCTGGAAAAGCTCAAGGCCGAGCGCGAGCGGCTGGGGGGGGTTAACCTGCGCGCCGGGGAAGAGGCCGAGGAGATTTCAAGACGCCTTGAGGGCATGCGCCATGAGAGCGATGACCTGGAAAAAGCCATCGCCAAGCTGCGCGCCGGCATTGGCCATCTCAACCGCGAGGGACGCACACGGCTTTTAGAAGCGTTCGAGGAAGTGAACGGGCATTTCAAGGACCTGTTCACCAAGCTGTTTGGCGGTGGCAAGGCGGAGTTGAAACTGACCGAATCTGATGACCCGCTCGAAGCGGGGCTGGAGATCGAGGCGCGCCCGCCGGGCAAGCGGCCGCAGACCATGTCGCTGCTCTCGGGCGGCGAACAGGCGCTCACCGCCCTGTCGCTGATTTTCGCGGTGTTCCTCACCAACCCCTCACCCATTTGCGTGCTGGACGAAATCGACGCACCGCTCGATGACGCCAATGTGGAACGGGTCTGCGATTTGCTCGACAAGATGGCGAAAATGACAGATACGCGCTTCCTGATTATTACCCATCACCCCTATACCATGGCGCGGATGAACCGGCTGTTCGGAGTCACCATGGCGGAAAAAGGGGTGAGCCAGCTTGTCTCGGTAGACCTGGAAACCGCCGAGCGCATTCGCGACACGGGGTGAGGTTTTCAGCCTGCTCCCATCTTGTCACCGGGCCGCCCGCTGCTCTCTTGTTTTCACCGGGCCGCCCGCTCCCCCTCCCCACCACCCTCAGGGAGTTTGCAAAGGGTGGTGGCGAGGGGGAGCGGACCTTGAGCTTGGGGAGAGAGTTCACCCCCCAGCCCCGAGACCGGCAGCAGAGCGCGACTGCGCGACGGGCGGTCAGCCCGCGCCCGCGCAGGCCCGAGCGCCAGCGAGGAATAGCCGCGAGCGAGATAAAACTTCTCTCTTGTTTATCACCAGACCGCCCGCTTCTCTTTAATTTTTACCGGGCCTCCCGCTCCCCCTCCCCACCACCCTCAGGGAGTTTGTGAAAGGGTGGTGGGAAGGGGGAGC
>CAZHLV010000190.1:0-11014 GCA_964533415.1 uncultured Hyphomicrobiales bacterium | reverse complement strand
CCGCCATGGAAATCTGCCGCCCCCTGCCCTTTTCCGCGCTTAAATCACCAAGGCTGAAAACCATGCTGGGTGAATTGCTCAAAACCGGCAAAATTTCACCTTCGCCATAATTTGGCCGTTATGGACACAGAAATGAAAATGGCCAGAGCACTTCTGGAAAAGCGGGAACCGTTTTTTTCAACAAGAAGTAAGGTAAAAAAAACAGGGTGTTAGAGTTCAGTTTTAATTCGGTCAAAACCGAAATATCTTAGGGAGTTAGTCTATAGTGAAAACTTTTTCCGCAATTACCAATCCATTCGCCGTCATCGCCCTCTTTTTACCCCTTGCCCTGGGTGCCAATACAGCACATGCTGCTGACCCGGCTGCCATGGCGCTGCTGAAACAGATGCAGGCGCCAGATGTTAAAAATGCCCAGTTGAGCATTCTGGTGGGGAACTGGAAAGGACGCGGAACCGTGCGTCCGTCACGCAAATTCAGCAATATGAAGGTTAAATGCAACCTCAATAATTCCTGGGTGCTTGGAGGGAAAATCCTCAAGCAAACAATGCGTTGTAAAAGCTTCCTGATGAGCGTTCAAAGAACCACCTATATGGGATTTGACAAGGCCAAGGGGCAGATCGTTGGGCGATCTTATGGAAATGTAGGACCAAACAACGCTTCAATAACTGGAAATGCCCGTAACGGGAATTTTGACCTGGTCATGGTTCACAGGAAAAAGAATGGTTCCGGCACCGTGCAGAACCGGTTGCTGACCTCCATGAACAGCGCCAATTCCATGAGCAGTGTCATGAGCAAGATAAGCCGCCGGCCTTATGATGTCATGCGTATTGAATATCGCCGCACCGGCGCCAAGACCTATTTGTAAAGACCCTTTGAAATTGCCATCTTAACGCGCTAGTGTGTTCCCGAATTTCATTATGTTTTTGAATATGGCCAAAGAGCCAGGTGGGGGGAAGCGTTATGACGGAAAAAAAATCAAAGAAAATCAACAATAAATTCTACCTGAAGGAACTTGAGCGGCTACAGATTGAACTGGTAAAGCTCCAGGAATGGATCAAGGCCAAGGATTTGAAAGTTGTCGTGCTGTTCGAAGGGCGCGATGCGGCGGGAAAAGGCGGCGTTATCAAGCGCATAACGCAAGTACTTAATCCACGCATCTGCCGTGTCGTGGCGCTTGGGACCCCCACCGAGCGGGAAAAAACCCAGTGGTATTTCCAGCGCTATGTATCACATCTGCCGGCGGCGGGCGAAATGGTGCTGTTTGACCGTTCCTGGTATAACCGCGCCGGGGTTGAGCACGTGATGGGCTTTTGCACGCCCGAAGAATACCAGGAATTTTTGCGCTCTTGCCCGCAATTTGAACGGATGCTGGTGCGCTCGGGGATCATGCTTATCAAGTATTGGTTCTCGATCAGCGATGAAGTACAGGAACAACGGTTTCAGGCGCGGCTGGAGACCCCGACAAAACGCTGGAAACTCAGCCCCATGGACCTGGAATCGCGCCAGCGCTGGGTGGAATATTCACGCGCCAAGGACGAAATGTTCGACCATACCGATATCAAACAGGCTCCTTGGTATGTAGTGGAAGCCGATGTCAAGAAGCGCGCCCGGCTCAACTGTATCTCTCATTTGCTGAGCCTTATTCCCTATGAGGATCTCACCCCGGATACGATTGAGCTGGAACCACGGCAAGAAAGCAAGGGCTATGTGCGCCCGCCCTTCTCCGACCAGACCTTTGTGCCTGATTATTACGATTGAGTGCAAATGCTCAGCGGGCCTTGGCGGCGCCGCGGTACAAAAAGCCGCCAATACCCGGCGCTCCATCCATGAAGCCGCTTTCCATGCCGGTGATTTCAAAGCCTGAACCGCGGATCAGCGCCGGGATGTCCCGGTTCAGGTGACACCCGCCCGAGAACGGCATCCAGAACGGATTGAGGCGGTTCTGCCACTTGGCGATACGCGCCTCATCAGCCAGGCCGTGCTCGCAAAACAAAAGCTGCCCGCCCGGTTTAAGCACCCTTCGGGCCTCGGAAAAAGCCGCCGCCAGGTCAGGGATCGTGCACAGGGAAAAGGTGGTGAGCACCGTATCGGCGCTGTTGTCTTCAAGGGGCAGTTCCTCGGCCGAGATTGCCAGAAGTTCCACATCAAAAGGCGCAGCGCGCACACGCTCAGCCGCGCGTTCCGCCAGCCTGGATGAAGGGTCCACCCCGATCACTGCCTTGATCTTTTCATGGTCATAAAACGGCAGGTTCAGCCCCGAGCCGATACCAAGTTCCACCACAACCCCCGTGGCCCGCGGCACGATCTTGCCGCGCTCAGGTGAAAACTTCTCATGCGCACAGACATGATGCACGAGGCCGGGAAGAATATGGTTTTCATAGAATTTTTTCATGTCGATTTTCTTTCTCGCGGCAAAATCCGTTCCAGGGGCTGCTCCCTTGCATATATCGATATCATTCGGATTGATATCAACTCTTGCCGGGAGCACGAAAGGAAGAGTCGGGAAAACCGAACAAGATTGTTGGTTTTTTTGGCCTCTTTCCTTGACCTTGACGTCCGCATCATCTAGCCATCACCTGACATTTCACACTGAGCTTTCACACAGGAGTCTTCCCCCGTGATACCGCGTTATTCCCGTCCTGACATGGTGGCGATCTGGTCGCCGGAATCAAAATTTCGCATCTGGTTCGAGATCGAGGCCCATGCCGCCGATGCGCTGGCCGAGCTTGGGGTTGTGCCCAAGGAAGCGGCCAGGACCATCTGGGAAAAAGGCAATGCGGCTGTCTTTGACGTGGCGCGGATTGACGAGATCGAGCGCGAGGTCAAACATGATGTCATCGCGTTCCTGACCCATCTGGCCGAAATCGTCGGGCCGGATGCGCGGTTTATCCATCAGGGCATGACGTCCTCCGACGTGCTGGATACCTGTTTCAATATCCAGCTCAAGCGGGCGGCGGACATGATTATCGCCGATCTTGAGGCCCTGCTGGCCGCCCTCAAGCGCCGCGCCCTTGAGCACAAGGACACGGTTACCATCGGCCGCAGCCATGCCATCCATGCCGAGGCCACGACATTCGGCATCAAGCTGGCCGGATTTTATGCCGAGTTTGACCGCAACCTTGCGCGTATGAAACTGGCGCGGGACGAGATTTCCACGGCCGCCATCTCCGGCGCGGTAGGCACTTTTGCCAATATTGACCCGGCGGTTGAAGAACATGTCGCCAAGGCGCTGGGGCTTTCTCCTGAACCGGTCTCCACCCAGGTGATCCCGCGTGATCGCCATGCGCAGTTTTTTGCCACCCTTGGGGTGATCGCCAGTTCGGTGGAGCGGCTGGCGGTGGAAATCCGCCATTTGCAGCGCACGGAAGTTCTGGAGGCTGAAGAGTTTTTCTCCAAGGGGCAAAAAGGCTCATCCGCCATGCCGCATAAACGCAACCCGATCCTGACGGAAAACCTTACCGGTCTGGCAAGAATCGTGCGCGGTTTTGTGATCCCGGCAATGGAGAACGTGGCGTTATGGCATGAGCGCGATATCTCGCACTCCTCCGTTGAGCGCATGATCGGGCCGGATGCCACCATCACGCTGGATTTTGCCTTGGCGCGTCTGACCGGCGTGGTGGACAAGCTGGTTGTCTACCCTGAGAACATGCAGGCCAATCTCGACAAGCTGGGCGGGCTTATTCATTCCCAGCGGGTTTTGCTGGCGCTGACGCAGGCCGGTGTTGCCCGTGAAGAAGCCTATCGGCTGGTGCAACGCAATGCCATGCCGGTCTGGCGCGGCGAGGGCCAGTTTCTTGATTTGCTGAAAAACGATGCGGATGTAAGCGCCGCCCTGAGCGATGCTGAACTGGAATCCCTTTTTGATCTTGGCTATCACACCAAGCATACAGATACGATCTTCAAGCGTGTTTTCGGGGGGTAACGCTCACCACGCGGTACGTGCGCCGCGAGCAACATGCGCACGCGCCGGGACAAACAGCACCGGGACAAACAGCAATTGACGACGCTCAGGCAGCTTTATTGCCGCCAAAAGTGCGGTTCAGGGTTGAACCGAGCCAGATTGCCGGCGCTATTGCCACGATAAAGCCGACAACGGCAACAACCCACAACTTATCGAGCCCGGCCAGGCCCAGATTTGGTGCAGCCAGCGCAACCGTAACCAAAATGCCCGCAATTGTCGGCGCGACGATGACATAAATCAAAATTGCCAGTTTGGCCATTTCCACCTCCAGAATCCTTGGTTTGTCAGCGGTATTTTATATCTTCCCTCTCCCCGGTCAACGCGCCTAAGCGTCGCATGTCATTTTATAATTTGTTTTTCGCGATACATAATTATTTCAAAATCATTCTAACCGTCTTATAATGACCGTAGATGCTCGTTTTTTTGACCTGCCGGGAGTATGAACCGGGCATTGTCGATAATTAAGTAGAATATAAACTGGGAGTGGAAAAACATGAAAAAATTTATTCTTGCCGCCATCGGAGCTGTTGCCGTTGCCGGGTTTGGGCTGGCGCATGTAGCACCGGCTGAAGCTGCCGGGGCATATGGCACCTGGAAACGGCCAAATGGCACGAAAGCCAAGACCTGGAACTGTGGCGGCAAGATGTGCGCCAAGGTTATTACCGGGAAAAACAAGGGCTTTGTCATGTTCACAGGCATCAAGAAAGTGTCGCCCAATACATGGAAAGGCAACATGAAGCATCCCAAGATGGGCAAGAACATGAATTTCAACGGTACGGTCGTCCTCAAGGGATCAAGACTGTCCGTCAAGGGCTGCATGATTGGCGGCTTGTTCTGTGACGCGGAGAAATGGAGCCGCTAGAGCACTTCCCAGGTTAAAGTGGGAACCGGCTTTCCAAAGAGAAGCGCGGTAAGAACAAGCAGATAGAGCAGCGATAGTGCGTTCACTTGAACGCGCGTTGCTCCTGGATAACATTTCAAAACCCGTTACCGGTGGCCGGCAAGGCCTTGGCCGTGTCGGTAGCGGGGGTTCACCTAGAGGTACGGGGGTGTTGCAGGAGGCGGTGAAGTGAAAAATCTCGTTCAAACTGGCCTTGGTGGTCTTTGTCTTGTTGCCATCCTTGGCATGGCGCCCGCTGCCGGGGCGGCCACGGCGGAGCAGGCGCTGGGAGTTTGGCTGACAAAATCAGGCTCGCACGTCAAGTTCTACAAATGCGGAACAAAGCTCTGCGGCAAGATCATCAAACGCAAAAACCCAGGTGAACTGGACAGTAAAAACAAGAACCCGAAACTGCGCAGCCGTAAAATCCTTGGTATCAACCTGATGTATGGCCTGAAAAAAGACCGGGCAAACCGCTGGGCAGGACGCTTGTATAACCCGGAAGACGGCAAGATCTATACCGGGTTTGTTACGGTTATATCCGCAAACAAGGTTCGCATGGAAGGCTGCGTAGCGCGCATATTTTGCAAAAGCCAGAGCTGGTCACGGGTGAGATAAACATTTTTACCTTGGTGAATCGCAAGAAACGGGCTTATTCTTCGATAAAATAAAAACGACAGAGGCGGTGTTATGAAGGCATTCGGGTTCGCGCTACTGGTACTGGCGGGCAGCTTTGCGGTTTCTTCTGATAGTCATGCGCAAACCAACAAGGTTTATGCTTTCAGCTCAGGAAACTGGACCGGCACAGCCTATTACAAGGCCGGACGATTTTCACATTGCCAGATGTCGGCGAAATACCGCAACGGGTCGAAGCTGATTTTTGGCCTGGAACCCAACAAGAACATGTCCGTGGGGATTTTGCATCCAAGCTGGAACCTGAAAAAGGGCAATCGGGAACAGGTGCGAATCAGCATTGACAACCGGACTGCCCTGTGGTCAACCGCCAGGGTTATCCGGCCCCAGCACATTGCCGCGTTCTTCAAGGCAAACAGCCGCATCTATACCATGATGCGCCGTGGCCGCAGGCTGGCAATCGAGGCCGGGGGCTCGGTCCTGAAATATTCACTGCGCGGCACCTCGCGCGCCCTGATTCGCCTGCTTGACTGCACGGTGAGCGGAATTCGCTATAACAACAGGCGCATAGCCACACCGGTTGCCCCCCCGGCGCTTCAACCACAGCCGGGAACCGGGCTGTTCAACAGCGCCGCCGCGCCGCCGCGACCCGTAGCCCCGCCGCAGCCAGCCCTACCCAATCGCAAGAATCTGTTTAAATCGGGCAACTGGAAAGGCGCGGCCTATTACAAGAAGGGGCGTTTTACCCATTGCGCCATGTCAGCCCGCTATAAAAGCGGCAGCAAGCTGATTATCGGACTGGAGCGCAACAAGGCCATGTCCATCGGCGTTACCCATCCGCAATGGCGCATGACCAAGGGGCAGCGCATGGGAGTCAATTTCTCCGTTGACGGCCAACCTGGCCTTTCGGCCATGGCTAAAGTGATCTCACCTACGCATTATGCCGCGTTTTTCAAATCGAACCGGGCATTCTTTGAAATGATCCGAACCGGTAAAACCCTGGCAATCTCGTTTGGCGGCGCATCACAGAAATTCAAGCTTGATGGCATGTATGGCGCGCTTCGCGAATTGCTCAAATGCACGGTGAGCGCACTGGATGCGGAGCGGGCGCTTGCGCCTGCTGCGCCAGCAAGGGGCGCGCCGCCGCCAAACCCGTTTAGCAAACCCACCGCTCCCACGCCACCGCCAAACCCCTTTGACAGCAGGCCCGCACCGCCGCCGAACCCATTTGGCGGCCAGCCAGCCATGCCGCCAGCACCACCAGCGCCTCCGGCCAATCCTTTTGGTTCACCTTCCTCGGCCCCGCCAACCGGTGTTCTGCCCCTGACGCCCAAAGCAAATGAAAATGCGGTTTGAACCTGTCTTGAAGCTTGCCGGTACGGGGGTGAGCCTGGTCTTTTTCCTGGCGATCTCTTCAGCTCAAGGCCTGGCACAGGGCTTTCCGATGATGAATCCGGGAATACCGGGGGCAAGTCCATCTATTCCGGGGATGGGGTCATCGATTCCGGGATTCAATCCCGCTTTTCCCAATTCCGGAACGAATATGCCCGGTTTTGGTCGCAGCTTCCCCGATATCACCATGAACCTACCGGATTTTGGGCAAAACTTCCCGGACATGAACATGAAAATCCCCGGGTTTAACCGGCCCAACAACACTCAGGGCGGCTTTCCCAATCGCAATTTCCCCAATCCGTTCAGTGGATTTCCAAACGGTTACATGAATACGGGAACGGCCCTCTATGATATCGGATTTTACCGGCACAATACGGGCGAATATGCCCGAATCATCATGCAGGCGCACAGAATTGGACAGAATTTCTCGGTCCTGCAATGCACCCAGCGCATGCGGCAAAGCGCCATGGAGTGCCGAACCTATCTGAACGGGCGGATTGTCCGGGTAAACTACGTCAGGGCGCCAGATCGTCAGGCCCAGTTTGCCACGCCGCGTTATGGCGAGGGCTTTTCAATGCAAGGTTCGGGCAGATGGCGCGATATGGAAGTCCGGGGAACATTCCAGTATCGCTATAACCGGCCCTATTGAAGATATTGTCTAAAGCAACGCGCGTTCAAGCAAACGCACTATCGTTGCTCTAAACTTTCAGCGCAACACCAGAACCGAGCTTTTTGAATGGCGAACGACACGTGCGGCCACGGAACCTAGAAGATAGTCACTCAGACCGGGGCGATGCGAGGCCATGATGATGACGTCGACGCTTTCTGCTTCGGCGCATTCAATGATTTCTGGATAAACAGCGCCGTGAATCACCCGGATCCGCGTATCCTTGGCAAGATCGTATTTCCTGGCCAGAGCCTGCATTTCCGCTGTTATTTCGGCAATGACCTTTTTTTCATGCCCCTCGGGAAGGTTCTGGGCGACAATGGCCGGAATATTTGGAATGATATGAACCAGGATAATCTTCGATCCATGTTTATCCGCCAGTTCCATTGCTGCTGGCAAAGCCCGGCTGCCAGGATCATCGTTTTCCATATCAAGGGGAACAAGGATTGTGTTGAACATTGCTGTGGCCTCCATTATTTTACCTGATCTTCGCACGCGACTCTAGACCTGCCGCCATTGCCGGTGCAATGTGTTTCCCGGAATTCCAACATTAACAAGCGTAAATGAACAAATACCTGAAGCACGATCACCGGCGCCCGGAAGACTCGACAAATGAACGCCGGGTCCTGATGGCCCTTATCATGGTCGCTTTGTTCATGATGGTCGAGGTTGCTGGCGGGATCATATCGGGGTCGCTGGCTCTTCTGGCTGATGCGGCGCATATGCTGACCGATGCCGCCTCGCTGGTTTTGACCTGGGTGGCCTATATCTATGCCCGCCGCCCCGCTGACCCGAAGCGAACCTATGGCTATAGCCGTTTCCAGATCCTCGCCGCCTTTACCAATGGTATCACGTTGTTCGGCCTTGCCGGACTGATTATCTGGGAATCGATTGACCGCATCCTGCACCCCAACCCGATCATGGGCCAGATGATGCTGATTATCGCCAGCCTCGGGCTGGCCGTGAACATGGTTACCTTTTACCTGATCCAGAGCGCCGAAGATCAGGACCTGAACATGCGCGGCGCGCTGGCGCATATCATGGGGGATATCCTGGCCTCGGTGGCCGCCCTTGCCGCCGCCGCCGTGATCTGGGCCTTCAATTGGGTTATTGCCGATCCGCTGCTCTCCATGCTGGTGGCCCTGTTGCTGGTTCGAAGCGGCTGGGTACTGGCCACGCAATCAGCCCATATCCTGCTCGAAGGTGCGCCGGTGAGCCTCGATCTGCAAGCGGTGGTCAATGACCTGCATGACCATGTGGAGGGGCTTGAGGATGTGCACCACGTTCACGTATGGATGCTCACCGAAGATGATACCCTGGCCACGTTACATGCCAAAATTCGCGCCGACATGGATCACAATCAGGTTCTTTTCGCCATCAAGAAAAGGCTGCGTGAAAAATTCAGCATCGGCCACGCCACGGTCCAGATTGAAAGATCTGAGTAACCCAAATTCCAAGATGAACAAAAAATAACAAGGCATTCAGGCCTTTCTCAATATTGATATGTCATGGTGCTCCTTACAGGGACAAGGAGCAAAAAAAATGAAAACGCTTAAAAGGCATATTCTGGGCGCATGTATTCTTGGTGGGCTGATGATGACGACCACATTGGCATTTTCCGCCTATCAGCCGGATATAGATGAGGCCGGGATTGAAAAAACCGATATGCTTTTCCCGGTGCCTGAGCAGAATGTGTCCTATGAGCCGGCATTCCTCTCCTCTACCGGAAACAAGGCGGCGCGGGAACGCTTTAACCTCAAGGCCTCCGATCGCCAGCAGATCGCGGAAACGGTTATTGAGCAACTTAAGGCCTTTGCCGAAAAAGACGCGAAAAAAGCCTATTCACTGGCAGCACCTGCCGCCAGAGCGGATTTTGTCTCGGCGAATCAGTTCCTGAATAATCTGAATGACATCTACCAGTTGATTACCCGCTCAAGGATTGAAAGGCTCGATGGCCTTGACATGGGCAATGCTGATCCGCGCCAGCGGATACTGCTGACCAGCCCTTCAGGGCGCATGTGGATGGCCTATTTCACCATGCAAAAGCAGCCCGGCGGAGAATGGAAAGTTCTCGGTTTCATGATTGAAGATGCACCGGGCCAGGTGATCTGATTATCCGGCAGCCTCGGCAACATGGCGGCTCAAGGAGGGGTGAATATCCGGGCATTCTTTGCGAATGAACGAAAGCAAGACCTTTTCATTCTTGTGAATTTTTCCATCTTTCTCAATCTTTTCAATCAGCCACGCCGC
The DNA here is from genome assembly GCA_964533415.1 of uncultured Hyphomicrobiales bacterium. Lineage (GTDB taxonomy): Bacteria > Pseudomonadota > Alphaproteobacteria > Rhizobiales > BM303 > BM303. Next base: position 1,231 of record CAZHLV010000190.1, on the reverse strand, counting down.
CTCCCCGGCATCGATGGATTCAGCCAGATTTGCATCATGTTCAAAGGCGGCATTGCGCGCTTTGGCCGTTTCATTTTCGGGCCGGTGATAGATATTGAAGATATCGCGCAACCCGGATATCAGAACCTTGCTGAAGTCAGAGCGCCGGACAGACCCCATTTCCGCCAGGAAACCGCCCGTACCCCGCCGGCCTTCAAGCCAGCCTTCGCGCTTGAGCGCCTGGTAGCGTGGGGGAACCTTGTAACCGGAATGGGCCATGAGATAATTGGCAATTCCCTTGACAAACAGGTCAGACCAGAGCGGCGAATTCCGTTCCTCGATGGTGGCGTCATTGAGTTCAAACAGCATCTCGGCTTCCGCTCTGGTGATGGCAATATTTCCATCGCCGCCAAAGGCATATAGAATGCGGCGGATCAGTTCAACTTCCGGTTCGCCAAGAACTCCCGGGGTCAGTTTTTTCCCGCGGCGCAAAAGATCATCACCAACCAGAACCGCCCCCTTCACCTGCTCAAGCGCAAATGTGACCAGAGCAGCGGGGCAAGATCGCGCCTTTTCAATAACATTCACCAGCAGTTCAAGTTCGGTTGCCGTTTCCAGCCGGCCATCATGAACAATGCGCCGGATCAGCCAATCGGCATTCTCCTCGCTGATATAACCGCGCGGGTTAACCTGGAAGACCAGATAATCCGTCAGGGATTCAACCATAAAAAGAGACCATTCCGGGCAAAGTTCATCGCAATGATCGTTCAGATCAAAGATCAATGAGGCTTCATCTTCAGAGACGATTCCGTCCACAAAAATCTCATGGCGAAGTTTGAGCACATCCGACATCAATATGGTCCTGCTCGCTTTCATGGCCTCGATATCCGGTTTGCGTAGAATTCTGCTCATGATCTATCTTGCCTTCCCTTTCCAGTAATCAGGGATGACTATCCGTGAAAAACGTTAGAATTCGCTGAATCACAATCTTTTTATCATTTCAAATCTGGTTCTCAAATCATGTAAAATATGCAAGAACTGCCGGTTACAAGAATCAGGAATATGAAAACGGGGGAATTTTACATGGATAATCTGGCAGAGCTTTGGGATACGGTGATGGAAAGCGAGGTGGGGCTGCGGGTCAGCATCGCCGGGGTTGTCATCGGGGCCTTGCTCGGGGCGCTCATGCACCGGACCAATTTTTGCACCATGGGGGCATTGTCCGATATCAACGCTTTTGGCGACTGGCACC
>CAZHLV010000189.1:0-15579 GCA_964533415.1 uncultured Hyphomicrobiales bacterium | reverse complement strand
CCGATGTCTCCCACGGGGTTTTGCCATAGGCCGCCCAGAGCAGGGCTTCTCGCTCATGAGGGGATAAATCCTCGGAGAACTGCTGCGCCTCGCCGTAAGCCTCGGAGCGCAGGATATCGATCAGGAAGCGGCTGGCAAGGGTGAGTATTCCCTTGTCTTTTTCATCCAGATCAACCTGGGTGTTGCTGCCCAGTTGAATGGAAGAATAATCGCCATTGGAAAAGACCAGCGGAATTGAATATCCATCCTTCAGGCCAAAATAACCTTGTTCGGAAAACACGATATGAGCAAGGGAGTTCTTGCTCAGGGTACTCAGGACCTCGCGCCAACGGAAGATTTCAGAGCGGTGGGATTGACCGTATCTGGCAATCGGATCCTGACGGTAATAATCTCGCTCTATGTAGCGTTCGCACCATGGTTTTGGCCAGCTCTCCGCCAGGGCCAGGGGCTCGGGCCGGGATTGGGCGGCGCGGTGCGAGCAAACAAGAAAACTGTCAAAACCATAAAATTTCGTGTAATCGGCAAAAACGTCAAGGGCTTTGCTGGTTTCTCTGCCTTCCTGCATTTTTTCGGCAAATTCAAGAGCCTGTCTGGCAACTGCGGCCATAATCAAGAGAATCCTTCATTTTGCAATATAGCAAGCGGGTATGATTCTAGTGAATTCGGGTGATTGCAGTCAATGAATAACGTGAAATTTTTTCATGTTATTTTTATAATAACTTCACGTGGCCTTGAAATTTTCCGCGATTCAGCTGCTTCACCCCTTGATAGTCACAGATCGGCCTGCAATTGCCGGACGAACTTCGCCAAACCCACCTGACGGCTGCGCCTGAGGCGCTCAGCGGCGAGAATATTGGCTATTGCCCTATGCGAGGCTTCAAGATCATCATTGATGAAAACGTAGTCATATTCTGCCCAGTGGCTGATTTCCGAGGCTGCTTCGGCCATGCGCCCGGCGATTACCTCTTCAGAATCTTCCGCCCGCCGGTGCAGCCGCGCCGCCAGTTCTTTGGCCGAGGGGGGAAGAATGAAAACCCGCACCAGATCCTTGCCCGCCTTGTCCATGAGCTGCTGGGTGCCCTGCCAGTCAATATCAAAAAGAATATCCCGGCCCGCCCCCAGCGCCTTTTCAACCGCGCCGCGCGGCGTGCCATAGGAATTGCCGAACACGGTGGCGAATTCCAGCAATTCATCATCTTCCACCATCTGGTCAAATCGTTCTTGCGAGATGAAATGATATTCCTTGCCATCCCTCTCGCCGGGGCGGGGCTTGCGGGTGGTGACGGAAACAGACATGTCAATATCGGGGTCAGTGGCCAGCAAGTGGCGCGAAAGGGTGGATTTTCCCGCACCGGAGGGTGAGGAGAGGACCAGCATCAGGCCCCGGCGGTCAGTCATTGGCATGGGTTTTCCTATTCCAGATTCTGAACCTGCTCGCGAATCTGGTCGATCACGGCCTTCATTTTCAGGCCGGTCCCGGTAAGCGCCGCGGCATTGGATTTTGAACACAAGGTATTGGCTTCGCGGTTGAACTCCTGGGTCAGGAAATCGAGTTTCCGGCCAACCGGTTCATCCGCATCCAGCAGCGCATGCGCCGCTTCCACATGGGCGTAAAGCCGGTCAAGTTCTTCGCGGATATCGGCCTTGGCGGCCAGAAGGGCAGCTTCCTGATGCAGGCGGTCCTTGTCGAAATCTGCCGATATTTCAGTTAATCGCGCCACCTGCTCTTTCAACCGGGCCTTGATGGCCCCGCTTTGCCGGGCAGGTGAGCTTTCAGCTTCACGGGTCAGGCTTTCAATTTCATCAAGCTGCGCGGCAATGACAGCGCCCAGTTTTTTGCCTTCCGCGGCGCGCATCTGGTCAAGCCCTTTCAGGCCGTGTTCAAAAGATTCCAATATGGCGGCATTACGATCGCCCAGCGCATCCTCGTCAAGCTCGATCTCGGCATATTCAAGAACACCCTTCAGGGCAAGAACCGATTCGGCGGCTGGCGGGGTGGTTTCCATGGCGCTGGAGACCTTGCCCATGGCCTTGACGAGTTGACCCAGAACCTCTTCGTTAACGCGGATCTCGCCGGATGTGGCGCTGTGCCTGACATTCAGGCTGAATTGACAATTTCCACGGCGGATATAGCTTGATGCCAGATCGCGGGCGGGCTTTTCGATGGCTTCAAAGCCCGGAGGCAAACGCAGGCGCAGATCAAGACCACGCCCGTTGACGCTGCGCAATTCCCAGTGCCAGGTACAATCTCCGATCTCACCATCAGCGCGGGCAAATCCGGTCATGGAACGAAGGGTCATGGTTTGTCTTTCGCGTTATCGGTGGGAGCAGGCAGGCCCAGGGGCCTGGTCTTGATAACAACCGCCGGCTTTTGTGCGGCACGTTTGGCGCGCACCAGCTTGCGCCATTTCGCCACATTGGCGTTATGATCTTTTAATGTAGCGGCAAAGGCGTGACCGCCGGTCCCGTCAGCCACAAAATACAGATCTTTGGTGGCCAGGGGCTGCAACACGGCGCGAATCGCCGCTTCACCCGGATTGGCGATCGGACTGGGGGGCAAGCCATCAATCATATATGTATTATAGGCCGTTTTCACAAACAACTCGCTGTATCTTATGGGACGCCCCAAAGACCCCTTGCCGCCAACCAGCCCATAGATGATGGTGGGATCGGATTGCAACCGCATGCCCTTGTTGAGACGGTTGATGAATACCCCGGCGATATGCGGGCGTTCAGAGACCTGACCGGTTTCCTTCTCGACAATGGAAGCCAGAATGATCGCTTCTTCGCGGGTCTTGAACGGCAGGTTAGCCTGACGTTTGGGCCATAACCGATCAAGCAGACGGGCCTGGGCCTGGGCCATGCTCTCGACGAAAGCCTTGCGGTCCAGCCCGCGGGTGAAGGAATAGGTTTCGGGGAGCAGTTTACCCTCGCCGGGATCTTCGGGCATCTCGCCGGTGAGAACCGGATTGTCCTTGATCCTTTCCAGAATCTGCTGTGTCGTCAGCCCTTCGGGGATGGTGATCTTGTGCAGAACAGATTGTCCCGCCGCCATTTTTTCCATGGCGGCGCGCATGCTGATGCCAGGTTCAAAGGCATATTCCCCGGCCTTGAGCTTTCCCGAAGCCCGGTGCAAAATGGCGCCGCCCCGGAAAATGTAGATATTTTCAATGACGCCGTTCTTTTTCAAAAGCTGGGCTATGGCGCTCACGCCCATGCCGGGCTTGATCTGGAGCTTGACGGGCCGGGCAAGCGGGCCGCTTTCTTCAAAGCGCGCATTGGCATAGATCAGGCCTGCCGCGCCGGCCAGCGCGGCGAGCATGACAAGGGCTCCCAGAAAATTGAGAAAACCGGAAATACGGATGCGGGCAGGACGCGGCGCCATTGAGGGTTCACCTTTCCCGGATGCGGGTTGTGCCGGAGCCGGTTCAGGCTCAAGCGCCTTGGCCGGACTTTTGGGCATTCGGGCCTTGTGCGGGTCCCGTTCGTCAGCGTGTTCCGCTAACACCATTCATGCTCCCGTCGATGCAACCCAAGCTATAATTTGGCGCGCGAAAGAACGAGAGATGCATTCGTTCCACCAAAACCAAAAGAGTTTGACAAAACTGTGTTGATTTCGCGTTTTCTGGCTTTTTTCGGCACCAGGTCGATCGGTGTATCCACGGAGGGCTTGTCCAGATTAAGGGTTGGCGGCACCTCGCCGGTGTGAATGGCCAGAACCGAGAAAATCGCCTCCACAGCACCCGCTGCGCCCAGCAAGTGACCGATCGAGGATTTGGTCGAGGACATCAGCAAATTTTCGACAGCATCGCCAAACAGCCGCGAAACCGAGCCCAGTTCGATCTCGTCACCCAGCGGTGTGGAGGTGCCGTGGGCATTGACATAATCGATATCCGCCGGAACCATCCCGGCGCGCTTGACCGCCGCCTGCATGGAGCGGAACCCGCCATCGCCATCGGCGGCAGGCGCCGTGATGTGGTGGGCGTCACCGGACAGGCCGTAACCGACAATTTCGGCATAGATCCTTGCGCCGCGCGCCCTGGCGTGTTCGAGTTCTTCGAGAACCACGATGCCGGCACCCTCGCCCATGACAAAGCCGTCCCGGCCCTCGTCCCAGGGGCGTGAGGCGCTTTGCGGGTCGTCGTTATAGTTGGTTGAAAGCGCCCTTGCGGCGGCAAAACCGGCAATACCGATGCGGCAGATGGGCGATTCGGCGCCGCCGGCCACCATCACATCGGCATCATCAAGCGCGATCAGCCGGGCGGCATCGCCAATGGCGTGCGCGCCGGTTGAACAGGCGGTAACCACCGAGTGATTGGGGCCTTTCAGGCCATAACGGATAGACACATAACCAGAAGCCAGATTAATCAAACGACCGGGGATGAAGAATGGATTGATCCGCCGCGGCCCCTTTTCATTCAGTTCAAGGGAGGCTTTTTCAATCCCCTGCAAACCGCCGATCCCCGAACCGATCAGGACACCGGAACGAATCTGCTTTTCATAGCTGTCGGTTTTCCAACCCGAATCATCAAGAGCCTGTGAAGAGGCGCACATGGCGTAGAGAATAAAATCATCGACGCGGCGGCGTTCTTTCAAGGACATCCAGTCATCGGGCAGGAAAGTACCATCCGACCCATCGCCCTTGGGGATTTCTCCACCAATCTGCGCTTTCAGATCGGATACATCAATGGACTTGATCCGGTCAATCCCGGAGTGTCCTTCGATCAGACGCGACCAGGTTGTTTCGACACCGCAGCCCAAAGGCGTCAGAAGCCCCAGCCCTGTTACGACGACACGCCTCATTTGACGCCTTTCATGCAACCTGCCCTCGAAAAACAGGGCAGCCCCTTGACGTTTTGCGGACCAGCTTTACGCGTTATTTCAACGCGTTAGGCCGATGCACCCTCGAGGAACTTGACAGCATCACCAACCGTCAGGATGGTCTCGGCGGCATCATCGGGGATTTCACAACCGAATTCTTCTTCAAAAGCCATGACCAGTTCAACGGTATCCAGGCTGTCGGCGCCAAGATCATCAATGAAGCTGGCGCTTTCAACGATCTTGTCACTCTCGACACCAAGATGCTCTTCGACAATTTTCTTTACACGATCTGCAATATCGCTCATCTGCTTTACCCTTTTTGCTTTTAAGGAATGTTGTTCGGATTAAATGATCCTCACTGGCCGAATACCTTTAACCGGTGATGCTTTCGCAGGAGAGATATATATCCAGACCTGCTCATGTTTTTTCCGATTGGAGGTTTCCTATCATACTTTATTTGCGTTGACCAGCACCCGTAAATGCTCTTTTTTCCTCCAGGTTGACCCCTGCCGGGAGCAAGCCGGAGGTGATTAAACGCAACGCGCCCTAGACCATCGCCAGCCCGCCATTGACATGCAGGGTCTGGCCGGTCACATAACCGGCCTCCTCGCTGGCCAGATACAGCGCCGCGGCGGCGATGTCATCCGGCGAGCCCAGTCGCTTGGCCGGGACATTGGAAATGATTGCCTCGCGCTGCTTGTCGTTCAGCGCATCGGTCATGGGGGTGGCGATGAAGCCCGGCGCGATGCAATTGGCGGTTATGTTGCGCGAGGCCACTTCCTGGGCGAGAGACTTGGTCATGCCGATCATGCCCGCCTTGGTGGCGGCGTAATTGCCCTGCCCGGGATTGCCAGTGACGCCAACGATCGAGGTGATGCCGATGATGCGCCCCCAGCGGCGCTTCATCATGCCTTTCAAAACCCCGCGCGAGAGCCGGAAAGCGGCGGTGAGATTGACATTCAGCACCATGTCCCAGTCTTCATCCTTCATGCGCATGAATAGCCCGTCGCGGGTCAGCCCGGCATTGTTTACCAGGATGTCGAGCCCGCCCATGGCTGCTTCCGCCTCACCGGGCAGCGCGTTGACGGCTTCTGAATCGCTCAAATTACACGGCAGGACATGGGCGCGCCCGCCCAGCTTGTCGGCCAGGCCCTGCAAGGCCTCGCGGCGGGTGCCCGAAAGCGCAACCGTTGCGCCCGCACCGTGCAGCATGGTGGCGATCGCGCCGCCAATGCCGCCTGATGCGCCGGTAATCAGGGCGGTTTTTCCGTTCAGTTCAAACATATCGGTTCCTTTTTCTTTCCGCGCTGGCGGGGTTTGTTTTGGCTCTAACTCCTTGGTTCTTGCCGCACTTCGTTATCGAAAAAAACCGGTACCCACTTTTCCGGAAGTGCTCTCTAGCTTGCCGCCAGAAAGGCTTCAATATCGGCGGGGGTTCCGATGGCGCTGGCTTCCAGATCGCGGTTGATGCGCCGCGCCAGCCCGGTCAGCACCTTGCCAGCGCCCAGTTCAACCAGAGTGTCCACCCCCTCACCCGACAGACGCCCCACCGATTCGGTCCAGCGCACGGTTCCGGTGACCTGGGCCACAAGCCCCTCGCGGATCGCTTCAGGCGAAGTGACCGGCGATGCGCTGATATTGGCGATGAGCGGCACGGCCGGGGCGCTCATTACCGTTTCACCAAGCGCGGCCTCCATGGCCCGGGCGGCCGGCTCCATGAGCGAGCAGTGGAACGGGGCGCTCACGGGCAGCAAGATGGCGCGGCGCGCCCCCGCCGTTCTGGCAATCTCCACCGCCCGGTCAATGGCGGTTTTATGGCCTGACAGCACCACCTGCCCCGGTGCATTGTCATTGGCGATCTCGCAAACCCCGCCCCTTGACGCCTCATCCGCCACGGCCCTTGATTTTTCCAGATCCAGCCCCAGGAGCGCCGCCATGGCGCCCTCGCCAACGGGTACCGCCTTTTGCATGGCGCGGCCCCGGGTTTTGAGCAGCCGGGCGGTATCGGCAAGGCTGAAAACCCCGGCGGCGGCAAGGGCGGAGTATTCGCCCAGCGAATGCCCGGCGACAAAGGCGGCGCGTTCACCAACTTTAATCCCGGCTTCCCTTTCAAGCACGGCCATAACCCCCAAGGATACCGCCATCAGGGCGGGCTGGGCATTTTCGGTCAGGGTCAGGGCATCGGGATCATCGCCCCACATGATGGCGGAAAGCTCCTGGTCCAGCGCGTCATCAATTTCTTCAAAGACCTCGCGAGCACAGGCAAAGGCGTCGGCCAGTTCCTTTCCCATGCCAAGATGCTGGCTTCCTTGTCCTGGAAAGACAAAAGCTGTGCTCATCAGTATTTCTCCTGCGCTGCGCCGGCCATTTGCAGCCAGACATAATGAATCGGAAGGCCAAGTCAAGCACACAGGCAAAAGCGGCCTTTTGCCGCGTTCGCATAAAGTTGATAGCTGAGGCATTTATCCGCGATCCGTTTTCGGCTATGTGGAAGCCAACATTCTTTTCGTAACAGGATTTCCCATGCGTAAAATTATCACCCTTTTCACGGCCCTTTTCGGGTTTCTTTTTCTCTCATCAACAGGTTTTGCCGCCTCACCTCTGGTGGATTCAGACTGGGTCAAGGCGCATCTTGACAAGCCGGGGATCGTATTCGTGGATTTGCAGGGGCCGCGCGGATTTCCGCGTGCCCATATTCCCGGCGCAGTGAGCACCGATTACCGCCAGTGGCGGGTACCCGGGCCAAATGGCACCCCGCAAATGATGCCTTCTGTTCCTTATCTTGAAAAGCTCATCGGCAAGCTGGGCATAGACAATAAAACCCATGTGGTGCTGACCCCGATCGGCCAGACACCGGGAGACCTGGCGGTTGCCACCCGGATTTACTGGACCTTCAAGGCGCTGGGCCACAAGGATATCTCGATTCTTGATGGCGGGCTGATTACCTATGCGATACGGCTGAAAAACCCGCTGGCCAAGGGGACGTTTACCCCTGAGCCCAAGATCTATAAAGCCAATCCGCAGGCCGGGTTTGCCGCCACGAGGGAAGATCTTCTCAAGGCGATTGACAGCAAGGTTTCAATCTTCGACGCCCGCACGCCGGCGGAATATACCGGCAAGCGCGCCGGGCGCGGCGACCGGCCCGGCCATGTGCCCGGGGCGCGGCTCTTGCCCCATTCGGCGCTGTTCAACATAAAAACGGGAAAACTTTATGACACCGAACGCCTGAAATCGCTTTTCAAGCAGGCCGGAATTCCCATATCGGGCGAGCAAATCATCTATTGCCACACCGGCCACCGGGCCTCGCTGAGCTGGTTTGTCGCCCATGAATTGCTGGGCAATACAAGGACGCGGCTTTATGATGGATCCATGATGGAATGGGCAAAAGACAAGAATCTGCCCATGATTATGCCAAAATAGCCGCAAAACATGCATTTTCTCTTGCGGGCCGCGAAGAATTGCGTATAAGTCGCGGCTTGCAAGTTCAGGCTCCGGCTGAAGGCTGAACGGAAGGCCGCCTTGCCCGGCAAGGTGGTTCAGAAGGTTTTTTCTGATCTTCCCGTGTCTTCGCTCTTTTGGTGTTCCTGTTTCGGGCCTTGCCAGGTCCTGAGAGGGGCTTTGCGCCGGAGTGGCTTTTGGTTGCCTTGCGGTTTTGGCTGCAAGTTGACGATAAACAATTAAGAAAGGCTCGTCTCATGCCCTTGTATGAGCATATTTTCATGGCGCGTCAGGATATCTCCACCCAGCAGGTGGAATCCCTGACCGACAATCTCAAATCCATTATCGAAGAAGGTGGCGGCTCGGTCGGCAAGACCGAGTACTGGGGGCTGAAACCCATTGCCTACCGGATCAAGAAAAACCGCAAGGCGCATTATTCACTGATGAATATCGACGCGCCCCATTCGGCGGTTGCGGAGATGGAGCGCCTCATGCGTCTTAACGACGATGTGTTGCGCTTCCTGACCATCAAGGTGGAGGCCCATGAAGAGGAGCCTTCCGCGATGATGCGCAAGCGCGACCGTGATGACCGGCGCCCGCGCGGCCCGCGCGGCGATGGCCCGCGCGGCGACCGGGGACCTCGTCCCGACACCCGCCCTGCCCCCAGAACTGAGGAGAACGCATCATGAGCACCCAAGGCGCACCGGCCCGCAGGCCCTTTTTCCGCCGCCGGAAAACATGTCCCTTCTCGAGCGACAATTCGCCGAAAATCGACTATAAAGATGTCCGGCTCCTTCAGCGCTATATTTCCGAACGCGGCAAGATCGTGCCCAGCCGGATCACCGCTGTCTCCGCCAAGAAGCAGCGCGAGCTGGCAAAGGCCATCAAGCGCGCCCGCTTTTTGGGCCTTCTGCCCTATTTGCTGAAATAAGCAAAAGATCAAGGAATGATCCCATGGAAGTCATTTTACTAGAACGCATCGAGAAACTGGGACAGATGGGCGATGTCGTTTCGGTCAAGCCCGGTTTTGCCCGCAACTACCTGCTGCCCCAGGGCAAGGCCCTGCGCTCGAACAAGGCGAATCTCGCCTATTTTGAAAACCAGCGCGCCCAGCTTGAGGCCCAGAACCTGGAACGCAAGAGCGAAGCGGAACAGGTGGCCGAAAAACTCAATGGACAGAGCTTTATCGCCATCCGCCAGGCCGGGGATTCGGGCCAGCTTTACGGCTCGGTCAACACCCGCGATATTGCCGGGATGCTTACCGAGGGCGGCTTTACCGCCAATCGCAACCAGATTGTCCTGGAGCACCCGATCAAGGTGCTGGGCCTGCATGATGTGCGCGTTATCCTGCACCCGGAAGTCGTCTCGATGGTGATCGTGAATGTGGCGCGCACCGAAGAAGAGGCTGAACGCCAGGCCCGCGGCGAAGATGTCACCATCGACCAGTTCGATGAAGAGGACAAATATGATGTCGGTGAGGCCGGCTCCATGTTTGAAGATGAAGACGTGGCCCGCCACGCCGAGGAGAGCCTTTCAGAAGACGAGGCTTCAGAAGACGAGGCCGGAGCTGAGAGCGAGGACAAGGATAACGAGGCGTAGATTTCACGTTTTACTTCCTTGCGGTTTTGCCCTTTTGCAGCGGCGAAGCTGAAAGACATGAAGACGGGGTGAGACTTGCCCCGTCTTTTTTCTTGCCCTGTGAATAACGGTAGTAAGATTCTTAATTATCCCATGTGATTCGAATCGGCGATATATTGAACCCATGAGCGATCAAGCCTTCATAGCCCCTTCTCTCGACCTGCCCGGCGTGGATGAAGACGAATTGCCCTTCCGCGAGGCGCCGAACAATATCGAGGCGGAGCAGGCGCTTCTGGGGGCGATACTGGTCAATAACGCGGCGTTTGACCGGGTATCGGCGTTTTTGATGCCCGAACATTTCTTCGAGCCGGTGCATGGGCGTATCTTCGAGGCACTGGTAAAGATCATCGGCATGGGCAAGCTGGCCTCGCCGGTAACCCTTAAAACCTATTTTGAACATGATGAAAGCCTTGCCGATATCGGCGGGGCGCAATACCTGGTGCGGCTGGCGGCCTCGGCCACGGCGGTCATTAATGCCGAAGATTACGCCCGCACGGTTTATGACCTGGCGACGCGGCGCAATCTGATCCTGATCGGCGAAGATCTGGTGAATACCGCCTATGACGCGCCGCCCGATCTCTTGCCATCCGACCAGATCGAAGATGCCGAGCAGCGGCTTTATGACCTGGCGGAAAAGGGCAAGTATGGCGGCGATTTCCAGACCTTCTCCCGGGCGCTGACCGATGCCATTGACATGGCGGGGGCCGCCTATGAGCGCGACGGGGGGCTTTCGGGCATATCTTGCGGGCTTTCCAGCATTGATGAGAAAATGGGCGGCTTGCAGGCGTCTGACCTGATTATCCTGGCCGGGCGGCCCTCCATGGGCAAGACCGCACTGGCCACCAATATCGCCTTTCACGTGGCGCGCAACTACCGGGCTGAAACCCAGCCTGATGGCTCCACCAAGACGCTTGACGGGGCGGTTGTCGGCTTTTTCTCGCTGGAAATGTCCGCCGAGCAGCTTGCCACGCGCATCATTGCCGAGCAGGCCGGGGTTTCCTCGGGCAAGATCCGGCGCGGCAAGATTACCGAAACCGAGTTCAACAAGCTGGTCTCGGTCTCGCAGGAACTGCAATCCCTGCCGCTTTATATCGACGAGACCGGCGGGATTACCATTGCCCAGCTCGCGGCGCGCGCCCGCAAGCTCAAGCGCCAGCGCAACCTGGGGCTGATTATCATCGATTACCTGCAATTGCTCAGCGGTTCGGCGCGCAAGGCGTCAGACGGGCGGGTGCAGGAAGTCTCCGAGATCACCCAGCGGCTAAAGGCGCTGGCCAAGGAGCTTGATGTGCCGATCATTGCGCTCTCCCAGCTTTCACGGCAGGTGGAAGCGCGCGACGACAAGCGTCCGCAACTGGCCGATTTGCGCGAATCAGGCTCCATTGAGCAGGATGCCGACGTGGTCGCCTTCGTGTTCCGCGAGGAATATTATGTCGAGCGGCGCATGCCGGCCCTCAATACGCCGGAATTCTTCGAATGGCAGGACGAGATGAGCCGGGTCGAGGGGATTGCCGAGTTCATCATCGGCAAGCAGCGCCACGGCCCCACTGGCAAGATCGAGTTGCACTTCCAGGCCGATGTGACGCGCTTTTCAGACCTTGCGCCATCCTCCCACATGCCCGAACGGTTCGAGTGATGCAAAGCGGCGCCCGCCTGACCATTGATCTTGGCGCGCTGGCCGCGAATTACGCTGATCTTGCCGCCCGCGCCGCGCCGGCCCAATGCGCTGCGGTGGTCAAGGCCAATGCTTACGGCACCGGGCTGGAGCGCGCCGCCCCTGCCCTTGCCGGGGCAGGTTGCAAGACCTTCTTTGTCGCCACGCCGGATGAAGCGGTGCGGCTGCGTTCGGTTCTTCCTTCTGCGGTGATCCATGTGCTTGACGGGTTGCTGCCCGGAGCAGCGGCCGATTACGCGGCGCATGACCTGCGCCCGGTGCTGGGGAATCCGGCGGAAATTGAAGAATGGAGCCGGTTTTGCGCGATCCGGCCCGGCGCGCCGCAAGCGGCCATCCATATCGATACCGGCATGAACCGGCTGGGGCTGGACGAAAGACAGGTCAAACAACTGGCGGCGCAAACGGATTTACTCGCCCCCGTCAAGCTTGCCCTCGTCATCAGCCACCTGGCCTGCGCCGATGATCCGGCGGATCATAAAAACGCCGATCAGCTTGCCGATTTCACCCGCCTGCGCGCCGCCCTGCCCGAGGCTCCGGCCTCGCTGGCCAATTCCGCCGGGATCTTTTTAGGCCCGGCCTATCATTTTGACCTGGTGCGACCCGGCATTGCCCTTTATGGCGGCGAAGCGGTGAACGGGGTGAAAAACCCCATGCGCCCGGTGGTTACCATCGAGGCGCAGATTGCCCAGATCCGCGAGGTAAAGGCGGGCGAGACCATCGGCTATGGCGCGGCCTATCGTTGCAAGGCGCCATCGCGCATCGCCACCTTGCCGATTGGCTATGCCGACGGGATTTTCCGCTGTCTTGGCGAGGCGGCCACCCATGTTTGCGTGGGCGGGCACCCGGCGCCCTTTGTCGGGCGGGTATCGATGGACCTGATAACCATAGATGTTACCGCCATACCAGAGCATATCGCCCATCGCGGGGCCTGGGTGGAGCTTGTGGGAAAGCACAACAGCGTTGATGACCTGGCGCGCCATGCCGGGACCATCGGCTATGAAATCCTCACCTCTCTTGGCAATCGCACCGCCCGCGTTTATGTTTCCGAAACGGCATGAGTCTTCATGTCCCAAAACCAATAGCAGATCAAGATTGGGGAAATCATCTTGAACCCGTTTGCCCTTATCGGTCGTACCTCCATGGATATGGCCAGTGAAGTTGGCCGCATCACGCTGTTTTTGAAAGACGCTGTTCTGCACGGGCTGTTGCCGCCTTATTATCCGCGGCTGATCCTCGCCCAGATGATGCGCATCGGTTACAATTCGCTGCCCGTTGTCGGCCTCACGGCGTTTTTCACCGGCGGGGTTCTGGCCTTGCAAATCTATATTGGCGGCTCGCGGTTCAACGCCGAGAGCGTGGTGGCGCAGATCGTCGCCATCGGCATCGTGCGCGAGCTGGGACCGGTTCTGGCCGGGCTGATGGTGGCCGGGCGGGTGAGCGCGGCGATTGCCGCGGAGATGGGCACCATGCGGGTGACCGAGCAGATCGACGCGCTGGTGACCCTGTCCACCAACCCGTTCAAATACCTGGTTTCCCCGCGCATCATCGCCGCCGTTCTAACCCTGCCGCTGCTGGTGATGATCGCCGATACCATCGGCATCCTGGGCGGCTTCATTGTCGGCACCAAATCGCTGGGCTTTAACGCGGGCGGCTATATCAACAACACGGTGGATATCATCGAAATGGGCGATGTCACATCGGGGCTGATAAAATCGGCCGTGTTTGGTTTCATCATCGCTTTCATGGGCTGTTTTCACGGCTATAACAGCCGCGGCGGCGCACAGGGCGTGGGGCGGGCCACCACCAATGCGGTGGTGAGCGCCTCGATCCTCATTCTCGCCGCCAATTACCTTCTCACCTCGCTGATCTTTTCCTCGTGAGCGCGCCCATGACCCAGATTCCAAAAATCAGCCTCGCGCAGGTCACCAAGAGTTTTGGCGCCAACCATGTGCTCAACGGCATTGACCTTGACGTGCCATCAGGCAAATCACTGGTGGTGATCGGCGGCTCGGGCTCGGGCAAGTCGGTGATGCTCAAATGCATCCTCGGGCTGATGAGCCCCGATGGCGGCGCCATCAGCATCGACGGCAAGGACATGGCGCGCTTTACCAGCGCCGAGCGGCGGGCGTTTTTAAGCTCGTTCGGCATGTTGTTTCAGGGCGCCGCCCTGTTTGACTCGCTCAGCGTGTGGGAGAATGTCGCCTTTGGCCTCATCCAGGGCCAGCGCATGGCGCGCAAGGCGGCCAAGGAGGTGGCGATCGAGAAACTGCGCAAGGTGGGGCTTGCCCCGGAAGTCGGCGAGCTTGGCCCGGCGGAGCTCTCGGGCGGCATGCAAAAACGCGTCGGCCTTGCCCGCGCCATCGCCACGGAACCGGAGATTATCTTTTTCGATGAACCCACCACCGGGCTGGACCCGATCATGGCCGATGTCATCAACGAGCTGATCGCGGGGCTGGTGAGTGACATGGGGGTCACCGCCGTGTCCATCACCCACGACATGGCCAGCGCCCGCAAGATCGCGGACCATGTCGCCATGCTCTACAAGGGCAAGATCATCTGGACCGGCGCGGTGTCCGAGATCGACAACAGCGGCAATGAATATGTTGACCAGTTCATCCATGGAAGAGCCGAGGGGCCGATAAGGATGGAAGTGCTGAAGGGGTGAGGTAATGATACCTGAGTATAAAAAAGGTGGATGAAGATTTCTTTGAATATTAGCTCCGTCATTCCTGCGAAGGCAGGAATGACGGATGGAGGGGCGAGAATGACGGATGGAGGGGTGAGGGTATGAGCAAAATTCCTTGTGTTTATATTCTTGCTTCGAAGCCCAATGGGACGCTTTATGTCGGGGTTACGTCTGATTTGCCAAAACGGGTCTGGGAGCATCGGCAAGGCGTGGTGGATGGGTTCAGTAATAAATACAGTGTCAAGATGCTGGTTTATCATGAAGTCCACGACACTATGGACAGCACCATTACCCGCGAAAAACAGATCAAGGCGTGGAAGCGGGACTGGAAGGTCCGGTTAATACTGGAAAACAACCCGGATTGGCTTGACCTTTACAATCAGATAACCGGTTAGCCTTTGTTGGATTCCTGCCTTCGCAGGAATGACAAGGGGGAGCAGGAGTGACAAGGGGGCAGGAGTGACGGAAAAGGGACGGGGATGGTGTTGAAAGCCAGGAGTGCATATGGCCCGATCTTCTAAAAGCTTTGTCTGCCAGTCCTGCGGCTCTGTTGCGCCGCGCTGGGCGGGCAAGTGTGAGGCTTGCGGGGGGTGGAACACGATCGTGGAAGAAGCCTCGTCAAGCGGCGGGGTTGGCGGTGCGCCGGGGCGAAGGGCGAGCCGGGCGGCGGCGGCCGAGCTGGTGCCGCTGGAGGGAACAACGGCGCAGGCGCCGCGCATGTGCTCCGGGATCGGCGAGTTTGACCTGGTGTGCGGCGGCGGGCTTGTGCCCGGCTCGGCGCTGCTGATCGGCGGTGATCCGGGGATTGGCAAATCAACGCTCCTGTTGCAGATCGCGGCGGCGATCGCGGCCAGGGCTGAGCGGGTGATCTATTTTTCCGGTGAAGAAGCGGTGGCGCAGGTACGCCTTCGGGCGGCGCGGCTGGGACTTGAAAAAGCGCCGGTAGAGCTGGGGGCGGAGACCGACCTGGGGGCCATATTGGCGGCCATGAAGAGCGGCGCGCCGCCCAGATTTGTCATACTCGATTCCATCCAGACCTTGTGGGACGGGGCGCTGGACAGCGCGCCGGGCACGGTTTCGCAGGTGCGGGCCTGCTCGCAGGCGCTCATTCGCTTTGCCAAGGCGCGCGGCTGCGCGGTGGCGCTGATCGGTCATGTCACCAAGGACGGACAGATTGCCGGGCCGCGGGTCGTGGAACACATGGTGGACACGGTGCTTTATTTTGAAGGCGAGCGCGGGCACCAGTACCGCATCTTGCGGGCGGTGAAAAACCGCTTTGGCCCGGCCGATGAAATCGGCGTGTTCGAGATGGGCGATGCGG
>CAZHLV010000188.1:0-13228 GCA_964533415.1 uncultured Hyphomicrobiales bacterium | reverse complement strand
TGCGTGGCTTGCTTATATCTTCCCAACGGGAACCCGGTGGAAAGCGAAGAAAAATATGGCTACAAGCTGAACTGGATGGAGCGTTTGCAAACCCGTACCCGCGAATTGCTTGCCCTTGAGGAAGCTTTTGTTCTTGCTGGTGATTTCAACGTGATTCCGGCGGTTGAAGATGTATATGATCCGCAAGGCTGGGCTGAAGATGCTCTGTTTCGCTTGCAGACGCGCGAGAAATTTCATGCCCTCGTGAATCTGGGGCTGACGGATTCCTTGCGGGCCTGCACGGATCAGGCGCATCAATATTCGTTCTGGGATTACCAGCGCGGCGCCTGGGCCAAGGATCACGGTCTTCGCATAGATCACCTTTTGCTCTCACCCCAAGCTGCCGATCAGCTCAAGCAATGCGAGATTGACAAGTTTACCCGTGGCTGGACGCGCCCCTCAGATCATGCCCCGATCTGGGTGGAACTGGACTGAACTGGCCGCTTTTGCACGTTTTGTTAAATGCCTTGTGCCATGATGGAAGGATCAGGGCAGGTTATAACAAGACAAGATCATGCGTATCAGTATATCAGGCACCGCCAGAATCGGGGTTCTTCTTTGCGCTTTTGGCATTTTGACAGCATGCAGTTCAAGCGGCGGTTTGCGCCCGAGCTCACGAGTTTACGGGCTTAATGACAAAATCCCGGAAGGCGGCGGCTATTACAAGGTCGGAAACCCTTATGTCATTGATGGCAAGACCTATTATCCCAAGGAAGACAAGCATTATGACCGCATCGGGATGGCATCCTGGTACGGGGCTGATTTTCATGGGCGCAAAACGGCCAATGGCGAGATTTACGACATGAACCGCTTGTCGGCAGCGCACCGCACCATGCCATTGCCGAGTTATGCCAAGATTACCAATCTGAAGAATGGCCGCTCGGTGATTGTCCGGGTCAATGATCGTGGGCCCTATGCCCGCGATCGAGAGATTGACATGTCAAGGGCCGCCGCCAAGGTGCTGGCCTTTACCCAGCAGGGCACGACAAAAGTCAGGGTGCAGTATATGGGCCGTGCGCCCCTGGAGGGGGATGGCAACCGCCTGCGGATTGCCAACCAGAATCTCGTTCAGGGGCATGGCATGTCAACCGCATCTTTGCTGACCGGGCAAGATCGCGGAAAAACCTATAGATATCATCGCCGTGGAACACCGGAGAAAAGCGATTTGTCTCAAAGCGCAAGCGCCGCGCCCAATATGCCCCCGGCCAATGGTGAAATTTACGTGCAAGCCGCCTCGTTCAGCGATCCGGTATCGGCAAACGCCCTGAAAACCCGCCTTTCTTCCTATGGCAGCACGGTCGTGGAACCGGCCAACACGGCGCAGGGGATGTTTTACCGGGTTCGGCTCGGCCCCATGAAGGATGAAGACATGGCGTTTCGCACCCTTGCCCGGGTGCGCGCTGCGGGGCATGACAGCGCGCGTATAGTTGTGAACTGATTTGAGCCTGACAAGTTTGAGTTGATTTTTGAAGAACTTGCGTCCAGACTCCCAGCACTACGGCATTTCGTCAGCCTATGGGAGGAGGGGTGATGCGGTTTACAACAGGCAAGCGAGCGTTCTTTTTCGCTCTTTTTCTGCTTATCCATACGGTTTCGGGAACCAGGCCGGGGCTGTCTTTTGAAACTTCCGCCAAATATGCCTACCTGATTGATGTGGACACGCAAACCGTTCTTTATGCCAAGAACGAGAACGCGTTGATGTCTCCGGCCAGCATGAGCAAGCTGATGACCATGGTGATGGTATTTGATGCCTTGAAAGCAGGGCAGATCACCATGGAAGAAAAATTCTTCATTAGTCAGAACGCCTGGGAGAAGGGCGGGGAGAAATCCGGCTCCTCCACCATGTTTGCCAAGAAGAACACCAGTATCAGCCTCAAGAACCTGATACCGGCGGTAATCGTGCAATCGGCCAATGATGCCTGCATAGCCATTGCCGAAGGGCTGAGCGGCTCGGAAGCCGAGTTCGCCAGGGCCATGACTCGCCGGGCGCGCGAGATCGGCCTTGAAAAATCCATCTTTGCCAACGCCACCGGCTGGCCAGATCCGGGACAGAAAATGACCGCTTCCGAGCTGGCAAAACTGGCGCAGTTCATTATTCGTAATTACCCGGAATATTATAAGTATTTCAGCATGAAATCCTTTAGCTGGAGCGGGATCACCCAGAGGAACCGGAACCCGCTCCTGTATCAGGATATCGGGGCCGATGGTCTTAAAACCGGTCATACGCAGGAATCGGGTTATGGGCTGGTGGCATCAGCCATGCGAAACGGCCAGCGCCTGATCCTTGCCATTAACGGGCTGAACTCCAAGCGCGCCCGGGCACAAGAAAGCCGCCGAATCATGGACTGGGGGTTTCGGGCCTTTCACCCCTTTGTTCTGCTTGACAAGGACAGCCAGATCGCAGAAGCGATTGTCTGGGGGGGAGAGGCAACCCATGTCAAGCTCAAAACAAGGGGCAAGATCACCATGCTTATGCCCCGGACCTCGCAAAACGCCATCAAGGTTTCCGTCACTTACAAGTCTCCACTGATCGCGCCTGTTCATGCTGGCGATCAGGTGGCCATGCTGGAGGCGCGCGCGCCGGGCGCGGTTCCTTTCCGGGCGCCGCTTTACGCGGTTGATGATGTCAAGCGCTCGGGACTTGTTGGCCGCGGCATGGCGCGCCTGAAGGCATTCTTTTCCATTTTCTGATTAAGCTGTTTGACCTTGTTCAAGATGGCGCTATTCTTGCGCCATGAAACATGGAAAATTTATTACCTTTGAAGGTGGCGAAGGAGCCGGAAAATCCACCCAGGCGCATCACTTGCAGGCTCGCCTGGAAAAGGCCGGGATAAGCGCTGTTCTTACCCGGGAACCGGGTGGTTCCCCTGGGGCAGAGGAAATCCGGCGCTTGCTGGTAAATGGCGAGACCGAGCGCTGGAATCCGCTCAGTGAAACCTTGCTTCTTTATGCCGCGCGCAATGACCATCTGATGCGAACAATCCGGCCAGCCTTGCGGCATGGATACTGGGTGATTTCAGATCGCTTTGCCGATTCCTCACATGCTTATCAAGGGGCTGCCGGCGGGATTGATTCGGCGTTTCTTGATGTGCTGGACAAAGCGGTGATTGAAAACACGCTTCCCGATCTGACCATCATTCTTGATATTCCCGCTGAAACCGGGCTCAAACGCACCCTCAAGCGGAACGGTGGAGAAGCGGATGAAGACCGTTTCGAGAATAAAACACGCGCCTTCCATGAAAAGCTGCGCGAGGGGTTTCTGGCGATCGCCAGAGCCGAGCCGGAACGTTGCGCGGTGGTTGGCACCGAGGCTGATCCTGATACCGTAGCGCAACAGATATGGCAGATTGTCCAGGACAGGCTTGTATAAAAACACCCGGTAGCTGACACACCCATGGCTGATATTCCCCAGAGTGATTGCCTGGAACATTGCCTCCATCCACGCGATGCCGTGAGGCTGGTTGGCCATGAACGCGCCGAAAAACGCCTGTTTGACGCCTATACATCCGGGAAAATGCCCCATGCCTGGATCTTGAGCGGCAAGCCCGGAATTGGAAAGGCCACGCTGGCTTACCGCCTGGCCCGCTTTGTTTTCAAGAACCCGGATTTCTCCCGCATCAATACAACTGGCGCAAGCTTGCATATTGCCCCTGAGGATCCTGTTTTCCACCGGGTTTCAGCGCAGGCACATGCGGATTTGCTGATTATGCGAAGGGCTTTCAATATCAAGCGGGGCAAGCTTTTCACGGAGATCCGGGCCGAGGATGTGCGTAAATCCAGCCGGTTCTTTGCCACGACATCGGGCGAGGGGGGGTGGCGCATCTGCATTGTGGACACGGCGGACGAGATGAACCTGACCGCGGCCAATGCCTTGCTTAAAATCCTGGAAGAACCGCCAAAACGCGCCTTGTTCCTGCTTGTATCCAATGCACCGCACAGGCTGCTGCCCACGATCCGTTCACGCTGCTGCAACCTGGCCATGACGCCGCTGACGGGCAGCGAAGTCCGGGATGTTTTTGAATCCCGGATCGGAGAAGATGAACGCCCTTCAGAGTCCGACATGGCCATTTTAACCAAGCTGGCGCAGGGTAGCGCCGGGCGTGCCCTGAAACTCGCCACATCCGATGGCGCACGGATTTACCGTGATATTCATGGCATAATGAACGCATTACCCGAACTGGATCTGCCCGGTGCCCACAAGCTGGCCGATGATCTGACCGGGCGGCCCCGGGCGGCGCAGTTTGATTTGTTCTTCGATCTTCTGGAGGACTGGATTGCTTCCATGGTTCGGCTTGGCCTTGGCCAGGGGGGGGATGAAATCCTGGAAGGTGAGGGGGCTATCATGCAGCGTCTTGCCCGTCCGGACGCCCTTGCGCACTGGTCAGCATTGTGGGAAAAGACATACCAGTCATTGGCACAGGCAAGAGCGCTTAATCTTGATCGCAAACAGCTTGTGCTCGACACTCTTTTTTCACTCGAAGAAACGGCCCGGAAACCGGTCTGAACGGATTGCTTAGCTTCAATGTCTCAAAAAAACTCTTTTTACATCACAACCGCGATTTCCTATCCCAATGGCGAACCGCATATCGGCCATGCCTACGAGGCTATCGCCACGGATGCAATTGCCCGCTTCAAACGCCTTGACGGGTATGAGGTGTTTTTCCTCACCGGCACCGATGAGCATGGCCAGAAAATGCAGCAAACCGCTGAAAAACAAGGGCTTTCAGCCTCTGAACTGGCCAACAAGCTGGCCCCGCGCTTTGAAGACATGGTGAAAGCGCTCGATTGCAGCAATGATGATTTTATCCGTACGACGCAGGAGCGCCACAAGCGCTCGGTAACCGAAATCTGGAAACGCATGGAAGCCAATGGCGATATTTACCTTGATAAATATGCCGGGTGGTATTCGGTGCGCGATGAGGCGTATTACGCCGAGGACGAGTTGAGCAAAAATGCCAGTGGTGAGCGGTTGGCTCCCACGGGCACGCCGGTCACATGGATGGAGGAAGAAAGCTATTTCTTCCGCCTGTCCAAGTATGAACAGCCGCTTCTGGAGCATTACCGGGCAAACCCCGACTTCATTGGCCCCAAAACCCGCCGCAACGAGGTGGTGAGCTTTGTTGAAGGGGGCTTGCAGGATCTGTCCATGTCGCGCACCAGCTTTGACTGGGGCGTGCCGGTGCCGGGCGCTCCGGGGCACGTGATGTATGTATGGGTGGATGCCCTGACCAATTATATCACCGGGGCGGGATTCCCGGATGAGGATTCGCCAAAATACAAGCAGTTCTGGCCTGCCGATCTGCATGTCGTGGGCAAGGATATCATGCGCTTTCACGCGGTGTACTGGCCAGCCTTTTTGATGTCGGCCGGGCTGCCGCTTCCAGAGCGCGTTTTCGGACATGGCTTCTTGTTCAACAAGGGCGAGAAAATGTCCAAATCCGTCGGCAATGTGGTGGACCCGTTTTCCATGGTCGAGGCTTACGGCGCCGATCAGGTGCGTTATTTCTTCCTGCGCGAGGTGCCATTCGGGCGGGATGGCAATTACAGCCATGAGGCCATTGTAAACCGGATCAATGCCGATCTGGCCAATGATCTGGGAAACCTGGCGCAGCGCTCCTTGTCCATGGTGGCCAAGCATTGTGAAAATCAGGTGCCACAGGCTGGGGATTATTCACCAGAAGACAGGGCCATGCTGGATCAGGTTGACGCTCTTCTCGGTATTGTACGGCCGGAGATCGAGGTTCAGGCGCTCCACAAGGTCCTGGAGGCCATTTGGGCGGTGGTAGCCGAGGCCAATCGCTATTTTGCCGGGCAGGAGCCCTGGGCGCTGCGCAAGAGCGATCCGGGGCGAATGAACACGGTTTTATATGTCACCATTGAAACCGTCCGTCAGGTGGCCATTCTGGCGCAGCCCTTTATGCCGCAATCGGCATCGAAGATGCTGGATTTGCTGGGTATTGCCGAGGATCAGCGCAATTTTTCAGCGCTGGGCGAGGGGGGACGCCTGTCAAGCGGTGCGGACCTGCCCGCGCCAAAACCGGTTTTCCCGCGTTATGTTGAAGCTGAAGGCAAGTAACGCCGATGCTTGTTGACAGCCATTGCCATCTTGAGTTTCCCGATTTTGCCAACGAGCTTGACGCCATCGTTGCACGCGCCGGGGAAGCCGGGGTCAGCACCATGCTGACCATTGGAACGCGCTTGGCAAAAGCGCAACAACCTCTCGATATTGCCTCCGCCTACGGGAATATCTTTTGCACGGTGGGAACCCATCCCCATAATGCAAAGGATGAAAACGAAACAACGGTTCAGGACATAATCGGGCTCACCAAACATGACAAGGTGGTTGGTATTGGCGAAACCGGGCTGGATTTTCACTACAATAAAAGCCCCGCCGAGGTTCAGGAACAGTGCTTTCGCATACATATAGAAGCGGCCAGGCAAACCGGCTTGCCGCTGGTTATCCATACCCGTAATGCCGATGATGAAATGGCCGGTATCCTCAGGGAAGAAATGGCCAGGGGCGCGTTCAAGGGCGTTCTTCATTGTTTCAGCAGCAGCGCCAGGCTGGCGCAAATGGCGCTTGAACTTGGTCTGTATATCTCGTTTTCTGGAATTCTAACTTTCAAGACTGCCAATGAAATCAAGCAGGTTGCAGCGCAGGCTCCCAGCGACAGGATACTCGTGGAGACAGATGCGCCTTATCTTGCCCCGGTTCCCAGGCGGGGTAAACGCAATGAGCCGGCTTTTGTTGCCCATACCGCCTCAGTGCTGGCCGATGTCCGGGGCGCATCGTATGATGAAATCTGCACGCAGACCAGCACCAATTTCTTCGCCCTTTTTGATACGGCCCGGATGCCGGAAAAGGCCGGCAAATGACACTGCAAATCACGGTTCTGGGCTGTGGTTCATCTGGCGGTGTTCCGCGCCTCGGCGGGGACTGGGGCGCATGTGATCCGGCGAACCCCAAAAACCGCAGGCGGCGCTGCTCGATTCTGGTTGAGCGCATTGACCCGCAAAGCGGTGAAAGAACCCGCGTTCTTATCGATACCTCGCCGGATTTGCGTGAGCAGTTTCTTGATGCCGGAATTTGCCGGGTGGACGGGGTTCTTTATACACATGACCATGCCGACCAGACCCACGGCATCGATGATCTTCGTCCGGCGGTTTACAAGACCGGGCGCCAGATCGACATGTTCATGAATGAAGACACCAGAAAGGTTCTGGTCAAACGCTTTGGCTACATTTTCAAAACCCCGCCGGGCAGTTATTATCCGCCCATAGCCAGGCTTCATGTCATAGACAAACACCAACCCATAACCATAGACGGACCGGGGGGGCGTATTGAAGCAATTGCTTTTGAGCAGGATCATGGACAGATTACCTCGCTCGGATTCCGAATTGGCGATTTTGCCTATGTGAATGATCTCGTCGGGTTGCCGGACGAATCTTATTCCTTTTTGCAAGCTGTTGATCTGCTCATCGTGGACGCGCTGCGTTATACTGTGCATCCCACGCATTTCAATGTCGAACAGGCGCTGGCCCTGATAAAACGCCTCAAACCACGAAAAGCCGTTTTGACGAATATGCATATTGATCTTGATTACAACACCTTGGCCGGACAGATACCAGAAGGCGTTGAACCGGCTTTTGACGGGATGATCCTGGAAAGCTCTTGAAAAACAGGTGAATTATTTTCCATAATATATATTATGCGCGTTTTGTATTGTTACTGAACCCAGGAAAAGCCGCCCCCCCTTCAAGGCTAACATGGTTTGAAATCGTTACCCGTTGTTCCCTTTTGCTGGAATCAATGAATTCAACTATCACCTGACATCATCATGTCTGTGCAGGAACAAAACTCATGTATTCAGGAGACGAGAAAAAACAGATCGCCACGCTGCTTGAGATCATGCAAGCCTTGCGGGATCCCGATCATGGTTGTCCATGGGACAAGGAACAAAGCTTTAAAACGGTCGTTCCCTATACCATTGAAGAAGCTTATGAGGTGGCTGGCGCCATTGAACATGATGACATGGACGAGCTGTGCGATGAACTGGGCGATTTGCTTTTTCAGGTCGTTTTTCACGCCCGTATCGCCGAAGAAAATGGCGATTTCAATTTTGCCGATGTTGTCTTTGCCATAGCGGATAAAATGCTGCGGCGTCATCCGCATGTCTTTGGCTCTGAAGACGAGCGCCGAAAAGGCGCGACACGGGAAGACTGGGAGCGCATAAAGGCCTGGGAAAGGGCCACGAAAAAACGCAAACAGCGCACCCATGGCCTGCTTGATGATGTTCCCGGCGCCCTGCCCGCCCTGATGCGCGCGGAAAAGCTGCAAAAACGCGCCGCAAGAGCCGGATTTGATTGGCCGGAAACTGAACCTGTTTTTGACAAAATACAAGAAGAACTTGTGGAAACAAGGGAAGCTGTAAGTTATGGCGACCAAGACCGGATCGCTGATGAAGTTGGGGATTTGCTGTTTTCCTGCGTAAACCTGGCGCGGCATCTTGGCGTTGACCCGGAAGTGGCGCTTCGCGGCGCCAATCACAAGTTCACCCGGCGCTTCACCGATATTGAAAACAAGCTGCATGCCCAAAACCAGGACTTCTCCAGCCTTGCCCCTGAAGAACTCGATGCATTATGGGATGAGGTAAAAGCTCAGAACCGGCGCGTCTCGCCTTGATCGCAAATATGTTTCAGGGCCTGCCAGTCTTGCGGGCCAAGTGCAGGCCTGGATGGCCAGGCAGGTGTGCTTTCTATGGTTTTCACCCGTTCTTGTGTTGCCGGATGCGAACCGATCAGGCTGAGAGCCGTACGGGCCAGTTTGCCGGTTTCGGCATTCATCTTTTTCTCAAAACGGCGGAAAAAATCGGCCAGGGGTTGCGGGGCAATCGCCGCGGCCTTCAGGAGATCCAGGGCATGGCTGTCAGCTTCCCGCTCGGCCTTTCGGGAATAGCTCATTTGCAGGAGCATTGACCCGATGGACGCAATATTATCTGAAGATCCCCCTAGCAAGATGCTCATGGCTGCCGATATGCCAAGGGCGCGAACCAGCCCGGCCTCCGGGTGGTTTTCCAGGCCGTGCCCCATTTCATGGGCCAGAACCCCGGCAACTTCATCGGGAGATTTCACGAACTGGATCAGCTTGTTGCTGATAACGATATTCTCTCCCGGGGTTGCAAAAGCATTTATCACATTCAGATCAACAACCCGAACCTTGAAATTACGCTTGTTTTGCCCCCGGTTCAATCTTGATACAAGGGTATTGAGGGCTTTTACTCCGGGCCTGGAACGGCAGGTTTTATGGCCCCCGGATATAGATCTGACAATCTGCTCACCCAGGGAATTCCATGTTGGTTGCGGAATCATCCGGGCAATGAGCAGCGAGTAACGGGTCTCGCTCAACCCAATATAGGCCCCGGCCAGCACGATCACGGCGGTTACCGCAAACATGGGAACAAGCAGGCGCTTGCGGGCTGTGCTGCGCGATAGATGAGGGGTAAACTCAAGTAATTGAGCAGCAAAATCCGGGTGTTTGACCAAAAGCCTTGCATCGGGCTCCGAAGCAGAGAAAACCAGCACCTCCGCGCCGGGATAAAGAGGCGCAGAGCTTTTGATCTGTGCGTAGGGCCATAGATATCGCCTGGCGTCCGCGGTCTTGATCTCAAGACCCGGACCGGTGAAGCGCACCAAAACCATTTGCGCTGCGGCATTGCCGGCGCCGCTGAGACGGCCTTGCCAATCGATCATCAGAAAATATCGATATCGAAGGCCTCGGCCAGCCCTTCCCCGGTTTTGTCCATCTGGTCCTGGGCCTGCAGGATACTGGCCATATCAACTCTGCACTCAACATCCATGCGGGTGACAAAATAGCGGATTATTCTCGCCTGAATGATTGGCAGGGCAATGCCCAGTGAAACAATCAGGATAAGCAGATTCATGAATAAAAGCCCTATCAGCCCTCCCGCCGTGGTAGCCAGCGAAAACCGCGCATCTCCAAAGCTGGTTGAAGCGGCAAAATAGTTATAGGCCTTTGATTTGTACCAGAACCCGGCAATAATCAGCAAAACGAGACCAAGCCCGGCAACCGTTGCAAATATAAGGATCATCTGCGGATTGGGCGCAGATTGTTGCGTTATTGCCATGCTGCCTATAGCCCCGTAGAAAATGAGCCCGCCAAACCACGGCACGGCAAAACGCTTGTACAGCTCTTTTGCGGAGCCATTGAAATGAAAGGGCTGATTTCCAAAACGCATATCATCGGTAAGAATTTTTTGCAGCTTGACCTGCATCCATGGCAATGACCAGCCAAGGGTTGGAACAATCAGCAGCAGGGTCCAGAAATAGGTCAGGCCAAAGGCCCATGGCGAGCCGGACATGGTGCCACGGATACCGCGCCAGCGGGTGCGCGACAGGCGGTAGCGGCGGGCGCGGTATACCGCGACCCCGAAGAGATAAAAAAAGACCATGTAAACGGCCACCATGACAACAACAGCCAGTGGATTCCCCTGCCCCAACAAGAGCTGGGAGCCGATCATGATTGCAAAAAGCGGGATCAGGACAAGAAAGACAACGAACAAGAAGCCCAGAAACAGCTCCTTTCCAGTCCCCATATATTCCAGGGGCTCATCATTGATGCGTATTGCATTCCATATCCGGCGGCGCACCTCCGTTTTGCCCCAGAAATGGTAAATCCCCAGGGTCAGGATGCGCAGGAAAAAGATCTTGAAACTCAGTCCCAGCAGCCCTTGAGGTTTCTGCCAGCCCAGTTCCAGGGTTTCATGCGTGCTGCCCGTATTTTGTGATTCCATGTTTTTTATCCCGAATCATTAGAACGTTTCCCGCTTTGACTAAAACAAAACCGGACTCTAATCCCTTGTTTTTACTGCACTTCTTATTGGAAGACCGGTTCCTGCTTTTCCAAGAAGTGCTCTAGTTATCCCAGAACGTTATAAAATAACCGCAACAACCGCAACCCGGCGGCACACGGCCCTTTGACCGCTCAGCTTAATCAAAACCACAGATTGCCCCTCTTTCCGAACGCACGGCCCCAAGCGCACGCGGCGTGGGATAGCCTGTGGGCAACTCGTCTCCGGCCCAGTGATTGAAATTGCGCAAGGCCCGCATGGACCCCCTGCCCCATTCCCCATCTATCGGACCATCATAACATCCAACCCGGCGCAATTGCCTTTGCAGTTTTCTTGCCAGAGGATCGCCGGCTCTTTTCATCGCCGGGGTTGCGGGGATATTTGAGGGTACAGCCGCCTGTGGCATGGCCGTAGCCGGCTGGCCTTTTGCATAGGCTGCTATGGCGGCGCGGGTTTCCGGGCCAAAGCGGCCATCAACCGCTCCTTTATAATGTCCGGAGTTTTTCATGGCGACCTGAATGCTGCGCAGGATATCGCCATTCCAGCTTTTATGGTTTTGCAAGGCCAGAGCTGGATTTGCCCGGTAAAAGGTGAAGAAGGTTCGGACAGCGCCGTTAAAGTCCTTGTTCAGCCCCTGCACAATGATGATACGCGAATAGGCCGGCAAATACCCCATTGCAACGGCCCTTTTGTAATAAT
The DNA here is from genome assembly GCA_964533415.1 of uncultured Hyphomicrobiales bacterium. GTDB lineage: Bacteria > Pseudomonadota > Alphaproteobacteria > Rhizobiales > BM303 > BM303. Next base: position 1,622 of record CAZHLV010000188.1, on the reverse strand, counting down.
CCAGCGCGCCTTTTAACGTTTTGGCCACGCCGTTGCCGCTTTCGTATAAAGTACCGATATCGTAATAGGCAATGGCCGACCCTTTTCTGGCCGCTTCAAGGTAAAAGGCCAGAGCCTTGGCCCCTTGTGCGCTTTTTACCAGTGCATTGCCCTGCTTCAGCAGTTGCTCAATGCTCATGGATGGGTTCGGCCTTGCAACTGCCACCGGTTTGACGGGAGCTGCCGGCCTGGCATCTGGTTCAGGAGCCTGCCATGTCATGTGAATAAGGCGGGTTTCCGGGGCGATGCTTTGGGGCGTCAAATCCCCCTCCCCGGGCTTCATCGAGGCGGGGGGCTTGAAAGCATAGGAAATATTTCCGTTTTCCGGATAGCAAGTGATATTTCCTTCCATTTCCTCACCGCCCCAATAGCACTCGCCCAAAGCGATTTTTTGCCGGATACTGCCCATGGAATCGCCAATCCGTACACCAGATGGTCCCTGCACCAGGGCGCTGATAACCTTGATCGAGGCAATACCGCCCCCCTCCCCATCCAGAATGACCAGGGCATCCTCGCCATTTGCCGAGGCAATGAAAGCCGGAACCATGTAGATCTCTTGTTGAACCTTGGCTTTCCGAATGCGTAATCCGGGCAGCGCCGCCCCTATGGCATCTAACATGTACGGGGTTTTCGCGGTTAGTCCGCCAATGCCTTTGCTGGAAAGCACAGGCCCTGTGGCTTGGGGAGCAGGCCTTGGGGCCGCATTGCCCCCCTGCCCTGATGCATCCGTTTCTGCCGCGACCCATCGCAACTCCTTTATGGGCGTTTCCGGCGAGATCATGGACAATGTCCAGACTTCCGGCTCACGGGCGGCTTCATAGGGAATGGACAATACGTAATGGAAACGCTCATCAGGTGTGGAGCAAATGATCTCGTTGATCCGCTCTTCGGCCCCGCGCAAACATTCATTCTGGAGCTTGACCTTGCTGTGAATCTTGCCGAAGGGATCGCCGACATGGAAGCCGTAAGGGCCTGAAACCTGCTTGTCCATTACCGAGATAATCTGGACTGTATTTGCATCATAGTGGTCAAAACGCAGGATTGGCCTTCCTTCTTTATCCTCGGCCATGAAGAAGCTTTCCGTCTCCCCCTCTGCCTGCCGGGTCATTTTCCTGATACGGTAATCCGGCAGGGCTTTTTGCAAGACCTCCCGGTCGAGCGGCGTTTTGACGCCGATTCCCTTCAAGCCGTTTTTTGTCAGGGCAAGAGAAACGGTGGTTTCAGGCGCCGCCAATACCGGGCTTTGTGGGGCAGGCATGTTCGTTGCTGGCGCAGCGGGTGCTGGTGCAGCGGGTGCTGGTGCAACTCCAAGGGTTTTCAGCTTCTCACGGGCAATGACCGCAAAGACGCCATTGGGAAACTTGTCAAGATAAGCCTTGAAGAGCGTTGGATTCGCACTATCCTTGACAGAATTCCAGAACGCCAGGTCGAGCGCGCTGGCCGCAGCAGGTGATTGAACTGGTAAAGGCGCGTTTTTTGCCCCCCCTGGCTTGACGCCGGCCTGAGGTTCTGAATCAATCCAGGCCGGCTCGGGCGGCTCTTTGCACTCGGCCCCGGCTCTGCATTCGGGCTCTTGCCGGGGG
>CAZHLV010000187.1:0-17307 GCA_964533415.1 uncultured Hyphomicrobiales bacterium | reverse complement strand
ATGCCGCCAACCGTGAAATAAGAAGCGAGCATAAGCTTGTTATGCTGGGCGACCAGCAGGTTTTCCAGGACCGTCATGTTGGAGAACAAACGGATATTCTGAAATGTTCGCGCCACCTTGGCCTTGTAGCAGATACGGTGTTCTTCCATGCGTTCAAGAAGGAAGTTTTCGCCATCTGCCTGGGTCAGGGTCACCATGCCTTCAGTGGGCTTGTAGAACCCGGTCAGGCAGTTGAAAACGGTAGTTTTCCCCGCGCCATTGGGGCCAATCAGCGCCGTGATATCTCCGCGCCCGGCAACGAAACTCAGGTTGTCAATGGCCGTCAGCCCGCCAAATTTCATGGTCAGATGCTCGACACTGAGCACCGGGTTGTTTTCCCATTCAGGTATAATCGCGTTCATGATGCGGTCTCCTGGGGGGGCTTTTCCCGGAGGCTGTCCGGGGGATGCAGCCGGACAGAGGGGTGCCGGGTGGTAATCAGGCCACGCGGACGCCAGACCATGATTATGACCATGGCGCCGCCAAAGATCAGCATCCGGTATTGCTCGAATTCGCGGAATACCTCGAAGCCGCCGATGAGGGCCACCGAGGCGATGACAACCCCGATCTGGCTGCCCATGCCACCCAGGACAACGATTGCCAGAATGATGGCGGATTCGATGAAGGTGAAGGATTCGGGGCTGATGAATCCCTGCCGCGCGGCAAAGAAAGATCCGGCAAAGCCGCCGAACATGGCGCCCATGGCAAAGGCTGTCAGCTTGGTGTTGGTGGTGTTGATGCCCAGCGAAGAACAGGCGATTTCATCTTCGCGCAGGGCTTCCCAGGCCCGGCCAATAGGCAGGTTGCGCAGCCTTGTGGTGACAAACGCGGTGAGCAGCGCAAGCGCCAGAATGACGTAATAGAGGAAAATGATCCGGTGGATCGAGGAGAATTCCAGGCCAAAGAAATCGGCAAAGGTGCCTTCGCCAAAACGCTTGAACTGCAAGCCGAAAAAACTGGGTCGGGGAATGCCGGAAATACCATCGGGACCGCCGGTAAAAGAATACCAGTTGAGCAGGATAACGCGGATGATTTCACCAAAGGCCAAGGTGACAATGGCCAGGTAATCACCGCGCAGACGCAAAACCGGAAAGCCAAGGATTATCCCCCAGGTGGCGGCCAGCAACCCGGCCAAGGGCAGGCATTCCCAGAAGGTAAGGTCGAAATAGGTGGCCAGAAGCGCAAAAGAATAGGCGCCAACCGCGTAAAAGGCAACATAGCCCAGATCAAGCAAGCCAGCATATCCAACCACGATATTGAGCCCCCAGCCCAGCATGACATAGGTCAGGATGAGGATGAACAGATCAATGATGTAACGGTCTGAAAACGGCATGAAGGGCAGGGCAATGGCTGCAAGGATCAGCATGGGGGCAGTGTATTTGCCAAGACCGGGTATCCTGGGCAGGAAAGAGCGCGCCGGTTTTTCCGTTTCTGATTTTTCCGGTTTGCGCGACCACCAGAACATATTCAGGCTGAAGCGGACAACAAAGACCAGTGTAACGGCAAGACCGGCCAGCCAGAACCGGGGCTCCAGTTCCAAGCCGGCATTTACGTCGATAATCTTGACCCCCAGGATGAAGGAGGAGAGAACCACGGTCAGCAGGGCCGAGAAGAAGGCGTCCTTGAGTGAGGATTGCAAAAGGCTCGGTGCTTTTTTCTGTTGGGTCGTCATGGATCAGACTTTCTCCACTTCTGAGCGGCCCAAAAGGCCGGAGGGGAGAAAGATCAGTACAAGGGCAAGCATGGAGAAGGCCGCGACATCCTTGTACTCAATGGTGAAATAGGCCGACCAGAAGGTTTCAATCAGCCCGATAATCAACCCGCCAAGCATGGCGCCGGGCAAGGAGCCGATCCCGCCCAGCACGGCAGCAGTGAACGCCTTGATGCCGACCACAAAGCCAATGTAAAAATCGATTACGCCATAATACAGCAGGTACATGAAACCTGCCACCGAGGCCAGCGCCGCGCCCATGACAAAGGTGAGGGATATGGTGTGATCGACGTTGATCCCCAGCAAGGCGGCCATCTTGCTGTCCTGTTCGCAGGCGCGCTGGGAACGGCCAAGCGGCGTCTTGGCGATCAGCAGGGAGAAGACAATCATCAGCACGACCGTGGTGACGATAATCAGGATCTGCATGTTGCTCAGGTTCACGATGAACCCGGAATCTTCGAAAAACTGGAATCCGCCGGTGATGACCGGTTGCAAGGGACGGTTACGGGCGCCCTGGGTGACCTGGATATAGTTTTGCAGCACGATCGACATGCCGATGGCGGTAATCAGTGGCGCCAGGCGGAACGAGCCGCGCAACGGGCGGTAAGCGAGACGCTCGACTGTCCAGCCATAGCTGGCGGTCACGATCATGGAGATAATCAGAACGATCAACAAGGCCAGCGGAACGGAAGTTATGCCAAGAGCCACAAGGCCCATGAATACGATCAGGGATACGAAAGTTCCGACCATGAAGATATCTCCATGGGCAAAGTTAATCATGCCGATTATGCCATAGACCATGGTGTAACCGATCGCGATCAACCCATAGATGGAACCAAGCGTTACACCGTTTATCAATTGCTGAAGGAAATATTCCATTTGCCCCCCCTCGGACATGGTTCTTTAACGGAACGACCTGTTTGTGGTCATCTGCAACTCTTGTTGAGCCAAGCTGCTTAAGCGCACCATTACAAGCAAATCAGGGGTCATCAATCAAGTTTAAAATTCAGCAAGGTGACAACTTTGTCGGGGGAAAAGAAAAGGTTTGCAAAAGAGAACAAAACATGTACATTACGAATCAATGGATTGTAGCACGGCAGTATGAGATAAGGATGCGAATGTTATGGCTCAAAATTCACTCAGGCTTGTTAACGGGGACACAATGGATAAATCAAAGGCGCTGGACGCCGCGCTAAGCCAGATTGAACGGGCTTTTGGCAAGGGCTCGGTGATGAAGCTTGGCCAGGAAGGGCGGGTGGTTGAGGTTGCCTCCATCCCGACAGGTTCACTTGGTCTTGATATTGCTCTTGGCATTGGCGGTTTGCCGCGCGGGCGGGTTGTCGAGATTTACGGGCCGGAATCCTCGGGTAAAACGACGCTGGCCCTGCATGTTTTGGCCGAGGCGCAAAAAACCGGCGGGATTTGCGCCTTCGTTGATGCTGAACATGCGCTTGACCCAACCTATGCCCAGAACTTGGGGGTAAACCTGGATGAGTTGCTGATTTCGCAGCCCGATACCGGCGAGCAGGCGCTGGAAATCACCGATACGCTGGTGCGCTCTGGCGCGGTTGATATCGTGGTGATTGATTCGGTGGCGGCGCTGACGCCGCGCGCCGAGCTTGAGGGGGAAATGGGCGATTCGCTTCCCGGGCTTCAGGCGCGGCTGATGAGCCAGGCAATGCGCAAGCTCACCGCCTCGATTTCGCGCTCCAACTGCATGTTGATCTTTATCAACCAGATCCGGATGAAAATCGGCGTGATGTTTGGCAGCCCGGAAACCACCACGGGCGGCAATGCCCTGAAATTCTATGCCTCGGTGCGACTGGATATCCGCCGGATTGGCGCCATCAAGGACCGGGACGAGGTGATCGGCAACCAGACACGGGTCAAGGTGGTCAAGAACAAGGTGGCCCCGCCGTTCCGCCAGACCGAATTTGATATCATGTATGGCGAGGGGATCTCCAAGGTTGGCGAGATTCTTGATCTTGGCGTGAGTGTTGGCGTGGTGGAAAAATCAGGATCGTGGTACTCCTATGACAGCCAGCGGATCGGGCAGGGACGCAATAACGCCAAGACGTTTTTAAAAGAGAATCCGGAAATGGCCGATGAGATCGAGATTGCCATTCGCCGCAAATCCGGGCTTGAAAGTGAAGGCGAAGATATTGAAGGCGCCAAGCTAGGCAAGGACAAGAGCGCTTGAGAGTTTAAAGTTTTGACCTTTGTTGAAAGGCGCCCGGTTTCGGGCGCCTTTTATTTTGAATTTATGACTTTGGAATTGTGGACACGGCACAAGGGCAAGGTTACAACACAAAAAAATGTAATCGTTCGAGGAAAAACCATGGCTGGCCTTAATCAGATCCGATCGGCTTTTTTTGAGTTTTTTGCCGGGGAGGGGCACGAAATCGTGCCCTCCAGCCCGCTTGTGCCGCGCAATGATCCGACATTGCTGTTTACCAATGCCGGCATGGTGCAATTCAAGAACGTGTTTACCGGGGTTGAGAAGCGGCCCTATTCCACGGCCGTTACCTCGCAAAAATGCGTGCGGGCGGGCGGCAAGCATAATGACCTTGAAAATGTCGGCTATACTGCGCGGCATCACACCTTTTTCGAGATGCTGGGGAATTTTTCCTTTGGGGATTATTTCAAGGAGCGGGCTATCGAACTGGCCTGGCGGTTGATTACAAGGGAATACGGGCTTGATCCTTCCCGGCTCCTGGTGACGGTCTATTCTGAAGATGATGTTGCCCATGACCTGTGGCGCAAGATCGCCGGATTATCCGAATCCAGGATTATCCGCATTTCCACCAGTGACAATTTCTGGTCCATGGGTGATGTGGGGCCATGTGGGCCGTGTTCTGAGATTTTCTTCGATCATGGCGATCACATCGAAGGGGGGCCTCCGGGCAGCCCGGATGAAGATGGCGACCGGTTTGTGGAAATCTGGAACCTTGTGTTCATGCAATATGAGCAATATGCGGATGGAAACCGCGAGGAATTGCCCAAGCCGTCAATTGATACCGGCATGGGGCTGGAACGTATAGCGGCGGTTTTGCAAGGTACCCATGATAATTATGAAACGGACTTGTTCCGGCATCTGATCGCGGCTTCTGAAGAGGCAACCGGGGTGGCGGCTGATGAAGCGCACAAGGCTTCGCACCGGGTTATCGCCGATCATTTGCGCGCCTCAAGCTTCCTGATTGCCGAGGGGGTTTTGCCGTCCAATGAGGGGCGCGGCTATGTGCTCAGGCGGATCATGCGCCGCGCCATGCGCCATGGTGAATTGCTGGGAATGCGTGAACCGCTCATGTACCGGCTTGTGCCGGCGCTGATCCAGGAAATGGGGCAGGCATTTCCTGAACTGGTGCGGGCAAAATCCCTGATTAGCGAAACCCTGGAACTGGAAGAATCCCGGTTCCGCAAGACTCTTGACCGGGGGTTGAAAATCCTTGAAGAGTCCGCCCGTGACCTGAAAGATGGCGATGCGTTGCCAGGGACGGTCGCGTTCAAGCTGTATGACACTTACGGGTTTCCGTTTGACTTGACCGAAGATGCCTTGCGGGCACGCAATATCAGTGTTGACAAGGCCGGGTTTGACGAGGCCATGGCCAGGCAGCGCGCCGATGCCCGTGCGGCCTGGTCCGGGTCGGGCGAGTTGGCCGATGAGAAAATCTGGTTCGAACTGCGTGAGCTGCATGGTCCGACCGAATTCTTAGGTTACGATACCGAAGAGGCCGACGCCATTGTTCTGGCTCTGGTCAAATCAGGAGCCGTGGTCAAGGAGGCCGGACCCGGGGATGAGGTCATGATTATTGTCAACCAGACTCCGTTTTATGGCGAATCGGGCGGTCAGGCCGGTGATGAGGGCGAGATGACCGGCGCTGATGGTTTGCGGATCAAGATCACCGATACCCTTAAAAAAGCCGGAGATGTGTTTGTCCATTATGCGAGCATAATATCCGGGACGGTCAGTAACGGCATGGCCCTGCATCTGGCGGTCGATCATGAACAACGCACGGCAACCCGCGCCAACCATTCGGCTACGCATATCCTGCATGAGGCCCTGCGCCGGGTTCTTGGCGAGCATGTGGTGCAAAAAGGCTCAAGCGTTGGCCCGGAGCGCTTGCGTTTTGATTTTTCGCATCCAAAAGCCATGACGGATGCGGAAATCGGGAAGGTTGAAGATATCTCCAACAGGATTGTTCTGCAAAATGCCGGGGTTGAGACCCGCTTGATGGAGGTCGACGAGGCGATCAAATCCGGGGCCCAGGCCTTGTTTGGTGAAAAATATGGCGAGGAGGTCCGGGTTGTTTCCATGGGGCTGGCGCTCGATGATGACGGGCAAAAAGCCTATTCGGTGGAGCTTTGCGGCGGCACTCATGTGAAGCGCGCCGGGGATATCGGGCTCATCAAGATTATCAGTGAAAGCGCCGTGGCCTCGGGGGTGCGGCGGATTGAGGCGCTGACCGGGCAGGGGGCAAAGGCTTATCTGGACGAGCAGGATTCTCTTGTCCGGGCGGCGACCCATGAGCTCAAAACCACGCCGGATGAGTTGATTCCAAGGCTGGAATCCCTGTTGAAAGAGCGCCGCGCCATGGAGCGCGAACTGGCGGATGCGCGGCGCAAGCTGGCCTTTGCCGCACCGCAAGGCGAGGGGCAGGCGCAAGATGGCGGGGCGGAAAAAATTGAGAACCTGAATGTGATCGCCCGGGTTGTCCAGGGGGTGCAGCCGCGTGATTTGCGCTCGCTGGTGGATGAAGGCAAAACCCAGATTGGCTCTGGCATTGTCGCCATGATCTGCATCAGTGACGAGGGCAAGGCCGGTCTTGCGGTTGGGGTTACGGATGATCTGAAAGACAGCTACAGCGCGGTTGATCTTGTGCGCATCGGGGCGGCGGCCCTTGGCGGCAAGGGCGGCGGCGGGCGGCCTGATATGGCCCAGGCCGGGGGGCCCGATGGCAAGAAGGCCGAGAGTGCTCTTGCGGCCATTCGGAACAAGATCGGCGAGATGGCGCGTTCGGGGTAAAGATTATTGCGCCGAACTCATTTCAGCTTCTTCGTGGTGGCTTTGGGATTGCACCTCAAGGTAAAGCCGCTTGATTTGCGGAAACCTGAGCTTGATTGCTTTTTCAAGCTCATAGTTGCAATTCTCGATCTGCTGCGAGGGCAGGCCATCACGGTAATCGAGGCTCAAGGCAAGCAGCACATCGTCAGGCCCCATATGCATGGTGCGCAACTCGTTGAGGTGTTCAACACTGGTGGCCAGTGAGACGATTTCCCGAACCCCGGCGACCAGTTCATCGCTGGCCGATTCGCCTATCAAAAGCCCCTTGGTTTCATAAGCCAGCAAGATGGCGGCGCCGGCCAGGATAAGACCGATGACGATGGAGGCCATGCCATCCGCCATTTCGAATCCCAGATAATCAGCCGCGGCAATTCCCATGACCGCGACCGCAAGCCCCAAAATCGCGGCGGTGTCTTCAAACAGGACCGTGAAGATGGTTGGATCCTTGCTCTTGTGGATGGATTCGAACAATCCCTTTTTTCCCTTGCTCTTGTTGAACTCGGTATAGGCAACCCACCAGGCCGCGCCTTCAAAAAGCAGCGCAAATCCAAGAACGATGTAATTGACAAGGGGGTTGGTTATGGGATGGGGGTGAAAGAGCTTTTGTATCCCTTCATAGACAGATACGCCGGAGCCCACCGCGAAGATCAATATAGCGACCACGAAACTCCAGAAATAGATTTCCCGCGCATGGCCAAATGGATGTTCACTATCGGCAGGCCGCGCTGCGCGTTTCATGCCAAAAAGCAGCAAGCCCTGATTGCCGGTGTCAACGAGTGAATGGATGGCCTCGGAGAGCATGGCGGAGGAGCCGGTATAAGCGGCTGCGCCAAATTTTGTAATGGCAATAAGAGTATTTCCCGCAAGCGCGGCAAAGACCACTTTCAAGGATGAGTGTCCGGCCATGAGTATCTCGTTTTATGGGATTATTTCTTGTCGGGAAAAAGTTTTATCGTGTCAATAGAGTAGCTGAACCGGGTGAACTGCCAGGCCCGTGCGCCGCGCTTGAGAACAAAAGTAAAATAGATCCAGCGATCCGCTGATGTATAGGCCATGTAAACGACCTTGCGCAGGGAATAGCCATGGCTTTCATCAACAACCTTGTCAACATAATGAACCTTCTCGTCTTGGGTAAACAGGTTGGCCAGGTTTTGTCCCAGCTTTTCAATGGACTTGGGATCGTAGTTCTTGATCTTGTGGTCAAGGTTGGCGAGTGTTGTCAAGAGGCTGAAAAAGTCATTCATGCGCTTGTCATGAATCAGCCGGGCGAGGGAGGCTAACTGGGTGTCGGGGTCGGTGGTTTCATTCAGCGGGGTTTGTGCCCATAGCGGGGCGATCGAGGCAGAGGCTATGCCGGCAACCAGGCAAACAGACAACAACAAGAGTTTTGAATCCCGGATGATTTTCATGATTATACCGCCCTTGTTAACATTCACCACACTTCCCGCCGAGATCAAGTCTAGACGACTCGGGAAAAAGCGTAAACACATGGGTTTGTCATTTGTATGAAACCTTGTGAAATCCGGCCTTCCGCCATGAAAATTCTGGAGAATCAGTCGCCCGGAGGCTATTGTGCCGGTGAACTGCGATATCAAACAGCAGGGAAAGCGGCGGGGGGTGTTCCGGGCGTTTTCTTCAGGGATTCAGGGGGCATGAAATTTGCCGGATAATGAAGATCAGTTGACGGGCTCTCAAGGCGGGGTGCCTGAGCGCGGCATTGGCAGTATTTCCATCGAACAGGAGATGAAAACCTCCTATCTCGATTATGCCATGAGCGTGATCGTCTCCCGGGCGCTTCCCGATGTTCGCGATGGCCTCAAGCCCGTGCATCGGCGTATTTTGTACGCCATGCATGAAAATGGCTATGACTGGAACAAGCCTTATCGAAAATCGGCCCGCGTGGTTGGTGATGTCATGGGTAAATACCATCCCCATGGCGACCAGTCGATCTATGACGCCCTGGTGCGCATGGCGCAGGATTTTTCGTTGCGGTTGCCGCTGCTTGACGGGCAGGGCAATTTTGGCTCGGTGGATGGCGATCCGCCTGCCGCCATGCGTTATACCGAGATCCGCAGCGCCAAGCCAGCCCATGCCCTGCTTGAGGATATTGGCAAGGAAACGGTGGATTTTCAGGCCAACTATGATGATTCAGAACATGAACCGGTAGTTCTTCCTGCCCGCTTTCCCAACTTGCTGGTCAATGGATCAGGCGGGATCGCGGTGGGGATGGCCACCAATATCCCGCCGCATAACCTGGGCGAGGTGATTGATGCCTGCCTGGCCATGCTGGATGACCCTGATATCAGTTTTGAAGAGCTGAATGCGATTATTCCCGGTCCCGATTTTCCTACCGCCGGGATTATTGTCGGGCGGGCCGGGATCCGCTCGGCGCAAAGCACAGGACGCGGTTCGGTTGTCATGCGAGCGCGGGTTGCCACCGAGACGGTGCGCAAGGATACCGAGGCGCTTGTCATTACCGAGATTCCCTACCAGGTCAACAAGGCGGCGATGATCCAGAAAATCGCTGAACTGGTGCGGGACAAGAAGATCGAAGGTATTCGGGATATTCGCGACGAGTCCGACCGCCATGGCATGCGGGTGGTGATCGAGCTCAAGCGCGATGCGGTGAGTGACGTGGTGCTCAACCAACTCTTCCGCTTCACCCCGTTGCAAAGCTCGTTTGGCTGCAACATGGTGGCTCTGAATGGTGGCCGTCCGGAATTGATGACCCTGAAACAGATGATCGCGGCGTTCAATGATTTTCGTGAAGAGGTCATCTCGCGGCGCACCAAGTACCTGCTGGGCAAGGCGCGAGAGCGCGCCCATGTTCTGGTCGGGCTGGTGATAGCGGTTGCCAATATAGACGAGATTATCAAGCTGATCCGCACGGCACCCAACCCGGCCAGCGCCCGCGAGCAATTGATGGGGCGTGACTGGCCGGCCGGTGATGTGGCCCCGCTGGTGCGGCTTATTGCCGATCCGCGCCACGTGGTTTCGGATAAGGGGACCTACCGGCTTTCAGAGACGCAGGCGCGGGCCATCCTGGATTTGCGGTTGCAGCGACTCACCGCACTGGGGCGTGACGAGATTGGCGATGAACTTCACAAGCTGGGTGAGCAGATTGCCGATTACCTGGAAATTCTGGGCAGCCGTCCGCGCATTATCAGCATGATCCGCGAGGAATTGCTGGAATCGCGCGAGGCCTTTGCGACACCGCGGCGTACGGAAATCATTGATGGCGGATTTGAATTTGAAGATGAAGATCTGATCCCGCGCGAGGACATGGTGGTGACGGTATCCCACAAGGGCTATATCAAGCGGGTGCCGCTTTCGACCTACCGGGCCCAGCGGCGCGGCGGCAAGGGGCGGGCTGGAATGGCGACGCGGGATGAGGATTTCGTTGCGCGGCTGTTCGTGGTCAACACCCATACACCGGTGCTGTTTTTCTCGTCCGGCGGCATGGTCTACATGAAAAAGGTGTGGCGCTTGCCACTGGGATCTCCGGCGGCGCGGGGCAAGGCGCTGGTGAACCTGCTTCCCCTGAGCGAGGGAGAGCGGATTACCACGATCATGCCGCTTCCTGAAGACGAGGAGAGCTGGACTGATCTGCACGTGATGTTTGCCACGCAAAGCGGCAATGTCCGGCGCAATGAATTATCGGACTTCACCAATATCCGGCAGAACGGCAAGATTGCCATGAAGCTGGATGAAAACGACCAGATCATTGGCGTGCAGGATTGCACGGAAGACGATGATGTTCTGCTGACCACGGCCTTGGGACAGGCCATCCGCTTCGCGGTGACGGATGTGCGGGTGTTCAAGGGGCGCGATTCTACCGGTGTGCGCGGTATCCGGCTGGCGGACGGGGATGAAGTTATCTCAATGGCGATCTTGCAACATGTTGATGCCGAGCCTGCCGAGCGGGAGGCGTATATAAAGAAATCCAATGTAATCCGCCGTTTTCTCAAAAATGAGGGTGAAGATGGCTCTGGTGATCTCGTGGCCATCGATGCCGATGAAGCCGGGGGTGATGGGGCAGAACTGTCACCTGAGCGTTACAGCGAGCTTGGCGCTGCTGAACAATTCATCCTGACCACTTCTGTCAACGGGTATGGAAAGCGCACTTCATCTTACGAATACCGGGTTACCGGGCGCGGCGGAAAGGGCATAATCGCCATGTCGGTTTCGGAGCGAAACGGCAAGCTGATCGCGTCTTTCCCGGTCGAGGATACCGACCAGATCATGCTGGTGACAGATGGGGGCAAGCTCATCCGTTGCCCGGTCGAGGGGATATCGATCCTTGGCCGTTCGACGCAGGGCGTAACCATTTTCAGTACGGCAAAGGATGAAAAGGTGGTCTCGGTGGAGCGCATCGGCGAGGTTGATGACGATGGCGAGGATTCTGACGAGGCGGATGACCCGGTAAACGGGGCCGGTGATGAACCGTCATGATGCCTCTTGATCTCTATTTGGGGTTTGTGGCCGCTTCGGTGTTCCTGGTGATATTTCCGGGGCCAAATGTCACGGTTATCATTGCCAACAGCCTGACCCACGGGGTCCGATCAGGATTGCTGACGGTGGCGGGAACCGGGGCCGGGATTGCGGTTTTGCTAGGCGTTTTGATTGCCGGCATGGCGCCGGTCATGGCCTTGGTGTCGGAATGGTTTGACTGGCTGCGGCTGCTGGGCGCAGCTTATCTGGTCTGGCTGGGGATTTCCAAGTTGCTGAACGCCAATGGCGTTGAAGGGCAGGGTGATATTGCGCTGCCGCGTGGCGGCGGGTTCTGGCAGGGGTTCGTGGTTCTTCTCAGCAATCCCAAGGTGCTTCTTTTCCTCGCGGCCCTGTTGCCGCAATTCATTGATCCGGCGGGAAATGTTTTGACCCAGATGCTCGTGCTGGGGGGGACGTTTCTTGGGGTTGAATTACTTGGCGATGGTATCTATGCCATTGCCGCGGGCCGGGCAGGGGGCATGCTCTGCCGGGCGCGCAAAAAATGGATTGACAGGGTGAGCGGTGTGTTGCTGATTGGAGGCGGTGTCTGGTTGTCGCTGGTGCGCCGTTAAAGCATGTCGCTTTGTTTGTGATTCATTTGGCATGCTTTGAGTCATTGGTTTAGCGCATGTCTTTATCCCAAACCGGTATCCACTTTTGGGAGACATGCTACAGTTTTGGTTTTTCAAGGCGCCCAAATGTCCAAACCCTGCATTATTACCGTTGCCATTACCGGATCGCTGCCGCGCAAGGAAGATAATCCGGCGGTGCCGATTACGATTTCTGAACAGGTGGAATCAACCCATGAGGCTTTTGAGGCCGGGGCGTCTTTGGCGCATTTGCATGTGCGCAATGATGACCAGAGCGCGACATCGGACCCGGAACGTTTCCTGGCGCTGAAAGAGGGGCTTGAAAAGCATTGTCCGGGGCTGATACTCCAGTTTTCCACCGGTGGGCGCTCCGGCGTTGGCGCCGAGCGCGGCGCCATGTTGCATCACAGACCTGACATGGCCTCGTTATCCACCGGTTCATGTAATTTTCCGACACGGGTTTATGATAATTCTCCAGACTTGATTGCTGATCTGGCGGCCAAGATGCGGCAATACAAAATCAAGCCGGAAATCGAGATTTTTGATCTGGCGATGCTTTATAATGCGGTTGATATGTCTGAACGCGGTGAGATTAAAGGGCCGTTGCATGTGCAGTTTGTGCTGAATGTGAAAAATGCCCTGCCGGCGCGGCGTGAAATCCTTGAGTTTGAGGTTGCCCAACTGGCAAAACTGGCCCCGGACGCCACATGGACAGCGGCGGGGATCGGGCGCTTTCAGGTGATCGTCAATCGCTGGGCGCTTGAATTGGGTGGGCATTGCCGCACGGGGCTGGAAGATAATGTGCGCATGGACAGGACCACGCTGGCCCCGTCCAATGCGGCGCTGGTGAAAACGGTTGTGGATTTATGCCCGGAATATGACCGGCATCCGGCAAGCCCGGCCGAGGCGCGGGCATTGCTGGGGCTTGAGCCGGCCTGAGCGCTTTCGGGCGAATCATAGGCTCGCATTTGCCGGAAAGACAGGGGCAAGAACATGATGAAATACTCGGCGCCGGAGGTTGAGGAATTTCTGGAATCCCATTTCCCGCAGCTTTTTGCCGGTGGGCAGGAATATCACATCGAGGAGATTGCGCAAAACCGGGCGAGGGTGCGGCAGGTATTTTCCGATAGCCTGTTGCGCCCCGGCGGGACCATATCCGGCCCTACCATGATGGGGCTGGCCGATTTCAGCGTTTACGTGGCCATTCTTGGCGCCCTGGGGCCGGTTATGCTGGCGGTGACCACGAGCCTGAATATCAACTTTTTACGAAAACCGCTTCCGGCGGATTTGATCGCGGAGGCGCAAATCCTCAAGCTCGGCAAGCGGCTGGCGGTTGCGCATGTGCATATCTTCAGCGATGGGCAGGATGAGCCGGTGGCCCATGCAAGCATGACCTATTCAATCCCGCCAAAATAAGGTAGTATAATACCGCCAATGTAATTAATTGGTTTTTAAGCGTGTTTTTCGTATTCATGTGCTTGACTTGCTGGGGAATAGGTCCTATTAGCCTCCACTTCAAGGAACTTCTCCTTACCGAAATTCTGTAAACATCAAGAGAGTTGGTTATGAAAACCTATTCAGCGAAACCTTCCGATATTGAAAAGGCGTGGATTCTTATCGATGCCGAGGGGCTGGTCGTTGGTCGGCTGGCTTCGATCATCGCCACGCGCCTGCGCGGCAAGCACAAGCCCGGATTTACTCCGCACATGGATTGCGGAGACAACATCATCGTCATCAATGCCGAGAAAGTGGTCTTTACCGGCAAGAAACGCGAGAACAAGGAATATTTCCGTCATACCGGTCACCCGGGTGGGATCAAGAGTGATATTGCCGGCAAGATCCTCGATGGACGCTTCCCCGAGCGGGTTCTGGAAAAAGCTGTTCAGCGGATGCTTCCCGGCGGTCCGCTTTCGCGCCAGCAGATGAAGAATTTGCGCATCTATGCCGGGTCAGAGCATCCGCATGAGGCGCAAACGCCCACGACACTCGATGTGGCGGCGATGAACGCCAAGAATACGAGGAGCTAGTTTAATGACCGATACTGAAATTCGCACACTCGAAGATCTCGGCGATGCCGTCGATGCCGTCGATGCGACCGAAGCCGCGCCGATCGTTTACGAGCAAAAGCTTGATGCCCAGGGCCGCGCCTATGCTACCGGCAAGCGCAAAGATGCGGTTGCCCGTGTCTGGATCAAGCCCGGCGCGGGGCGGATCACGGTGAATGGCCGCGATCAGGAAACCTATTTTGCCCGTCCGGTTTTGCGCATGTTGTTGCAACAACCCTTTGAGGTGGCCGAGCGCAAGGACCAGTATGACGTGGTTTGCACGGTCTCCGGTGGTGGTCTTTCGGGGCAGGCCGGGGCAGTTCGCCACGGTATTTCCAAGGCGCTCACGGCATATGAGCCAGAATTGCGCGGCCCGCTCAAGAAGGGCGGCTTCCTGACCCGCGACTCGCGCGTTGTGGAACGAAAGAAATATGGCCGGGCCAAGGCGCGCCGCAGCTTCCAGTTCTCGAAACGCTAGGGATCGTACGCGTTTCTTGCAAGGACAGCAAAAGGGCGGGCCGGTTGGTCCGCTCTTTTTTGTTTGCGGTTATGAAATACGGTGTAAGACAGAGGCGAATTTAATTTTCAGGTGATGAGCATGGTGGAAAAACTTAAAATTGGCGTACTTGGCGCATCTGGATATACAGGGGCCGATCTTGTGCGCCTGGCGGCGGGTCATGGCCAGGTGGAAATTGCGGCCCTGACGGCCAATACCCATGCGGGCAAAAGCATGGGCGAGGTTTTTCCGCATCTGGCCGGGCTGGATTTGCCGCGGCTCACCAAGATCAATGAGGCGGACTGGGGCAAGCTTGATGCCGTGTTTTGCGGACTGCCCCATGGCACAACGCAAGATGTCATCGCCGCCTTGCCGGAATCGGTCAAGGTCATAGATATGTCGGCAGATTTCAGGTTGCGGAATATTGAAACCTATGCCCGGTGGTATGGCCATGAGCACCGGGCGCCGGAGCTGCAAAAATCAGCCGTTTATGGACTGTCGGAACATTATCGCGATGAAATTGCCAAGGCGCGGCTGGTAGCCTGTCCGGGGTGTTATCCGACCGCTGCGCTTTTGCTGCTTCTCCCCCTGATGGGAGCCGGGTTGATCGAGGAAGACCGGCTTGTCATTGACGCCAAATCCGGTGTCTCGGGCGCCGGGCGGGGGCTGAAGCAAAACACCTTGTTTTGCGAGGCGGGCGAGGGGCTTTCGCCCTATGCTATCGCCGCCCATCGCCATGCGCCGGAAATCGAGCAGGAAATCTCAAAACGCGCGGGGGCTGAGCTGCTTATAACATTTACACCGCATCTGGCGCCCATGAGCCGTGGTGAATTGCTTACCGTTTATGCCAATCTCAAGACAGGCGCGAGTGTGGATGAACTGCGCGCCCACCTGAAGGCGCGCTATGAGGATGAGCCTTTTGTACGGGTTGTTCCTGAAGGGGTGATACCAGGCACCCAGCATGTCCGGGGATCGAATTTCTGTCTTCTTGGGGTTTTTGAGGATAGGGTACCGGGCCGGGTAATCCTGGTTTCCACGCTGGATAACCTGGTCAAGGGTTCATCGGGGCAAGCCCTGCAAAACATGAACTTGATGTTTGGGTTGGATGAGGCGACCGGTCTTGGTCAGCAACCAACCTTCCCGTAATTGCTACTGTAACCTGACGCCTGGAAATTTTGTTGGAGATCGCGCCGTGCGCCTCTGCCGGGGCATGCCCCGGCGGGGGCTGTCCGGGCTGGATGATGGTTTTGATGAGGCCATGGAAGCAACTCATGGTAGAAAACTTGTTTTTTGCATGAGTATTGCTGTTGGTTAATACGCAAAGATATCAACGGGAAAAGAAAATCAAATATAATATTAACAAGACAATTATCAACCAGTGATTGTTTTCTTGGCTTTGCAAATTGTAGGTAAGTATAGCATACCTATTGAATTATTCAAAATTTAATATTGAAATATTTAATGCTTTGTTTACTTGGTGTGAGTAGGCCTGATTAATAAGAATTAATTCATCTGTTAGACAAAGTGCAATATGTCATTTTGTGCCATGCTTTCAAAGGCAAGTGTTTCATGGTTAAGAGAGGGGGAAGTCCAGCTTTAGATTAATATCAAACTCAAAGATTGTAGGGGTCGCTATGAGTAGAAATATTGAAGTCACTGGTAAGGAAAGATCTTTTGGAGATGATGAGATCATTGTTTCCAAAACGGATCTGAAGGGGCGTATTACATATGCCAACCGGGTATTCCTGCGGGTCTCGGGTTACGAAGAATCCGAAATTTTGGGTCAGCCACACAGTTTGATTCGCCATCCGGATATGCCCAGATGTATCTTTAAATTGCTGTGGGATACCATTCAGGGTGGGCAAGAGGTTTTTGCCTATGTCAATAATCGCAGCAAGAACGGCGATAATTACTGGGTTTACGCCCATGTTACGCCAAGTTTTGATGATTCTGGCAAGATTGCCGGATATCACTCAAACCGGCGTGTCCCGGATCGTGGGATTCTCGACGAGATTATCATTCCGCTTTACAAGGAATTAAAAGCCGCCGAGCAGCAGCATGGAAACCGGAAAGAGGGGTTAAAGGCCTCTCAATCCATAATCAGTGCTTATTTGGCTGACCGCTCGATGGCCTATGATGAGTTCATCTTGACGGTTGGGCAGAAAAACCGACGCGGTTACAGATAGGGCTATCCCTTGTCTTGCCAATGATCTCTTGCAAATCTGCTTTTGTTTAGGACAAATAAAATGATGACCACATCCAGAACCCGTAAAGCCATTGCCAGGGCGCGTGCTGTATGCGAGGCGGTTGCTGAAGGTGATTTTGAATCCCGTATTCTGAATATAACGGAAAAAGGCGACCTTGGTGAATTGATGCATGCAATCAACATGTTGATTGACCGGACCGATGCCTATATGCGTGAATCCAAGGCCTGCCTGGATTATGTGGGGCGTAACCAGTATTTTCGCCTCATAATCGAAAAAGGCATGGTTGGTTCATACCTTGAGGCCGCGACCAGCATTAACAAGGCAACCTGGAAGATGAAATGCCGGAATGATGACTTTGGCAAGATGTGCGCAAGGTTTGAAGGGCAGATGCAAGGGACCGTGGATTCGGTCTCATCCTCGGTTGATGATTTGAAATCTGTTTCTGTAACAATCAATGAAACGTCGAAAGAAGCAAATGAACAGTCAACCATTGTGGCGGCTGGCGCTGAAGAAGCGTCGGTAAACATGCAAGGTGTCTCGGCTGCAACCGAGGAGCTCACAAGCGCAATTGGAGAGATCAATCGCCAGGTGGTGCAATCTGTCGATATCACTTCAGATGCGGTGAAAAAATCGGAAAGCATGAGCCGGCAGATCGGCAGTCTTGCG
>CAZHLV010000186.1:0-10691 GCA_964533415.1 uncultured Hyphomicrobiales bacterium | reverse complement strand
ATCTGTTGAGAAGTGCCAATCGTGGGCAGATATCACTGTTTACGTAACCGGTCGAGTTCGTTTTCCTTCCATATCTAAAGCCGTTGCATTCAATAGTATTGACGCACCATGCTTGTCTTTCAGGTTCTGGCGGCGGGCGATTTCCCCGGGCAGACTCAGCCCATCTGTCACATTGGATGCATCTGCCCCCTCGGCCTGCTCCATCAACTGGGCAATATCGTTCTCCAGTTGAGCCGGCATGGCCTGAATGCGGCCATGGTGCAGCGATTTGATGTTTGAGGAATTTGCATCAATCCTGGTTCCATCAACGCTGAACATGCCGACTTTCAACAGCCCAGCTTGCCTGGCCAGCAGCAAAACCTGCGCAAAGCTGCCGCAAAGGCGCCGACATTATCACGCCGGAACTTGGCTAGAGCCTTGAAAGACAAAAAGGGCCGGAGCTTGTACCAACACGCTCCGGCCCTTTTTATTCACATATGCAGTGAACGCAGGTCTGTTCAGTCTTTTTTCAGGCGAATGATGACATCGACCTGCTCGACGCTTGTCCCTTCGGGCGGTGTGGGCAGTCCGTTCAACTGCATCTTGTCCTTGTCGATATCAATCAGCATATCTTCCTTTTCCAGGTAGAAATGATGATGCTCTTTTGTGTTGGTGTCAAAGAAGCTCTTGGTGCCGGTAACATTCACTTCACGCAGCAGACCAGCTTCGGTGAATTGATGCAAGGTGTTGTAAACGGTCGCCAGGGAGACATGTTCGGTGACATCGCGGGCCTCCTGATGCAGAATCTCCGCTGTCACATGGCGATGCTGGCCCGAAAACAACAAATCCCCCAGGGCCAGACGCTGGCGAGTAGGTCTCAAGCCCGCTTGGCGAATATGACTGGCGATATCCTGTTTCACTGCTAAATCCATCATATATATACGATCCCGTGTAACGCAAATCACTCCATATGCGGCATGTTCTTGCCATATATGCAGCAATTCGCAAATTATAAGCCTTCTAATGGTACGGTGATCCACCGCAACTCCGCAACTTAAAAGGATAATCCGGTGATGTGGCATATTGTCCCGACCAAACATTTCTTTGCCTCGCCCTGCGCCTGTGATAGGAAGCAATCAGGCATGACGGCCTGATCCGGTTTCCGGGCCGGAATAGCTTGAGGCAAAGTGTAATTTTGAAATACGGAATTGATAATGGCGCAACAACAATCACAATATGATTATGAAGAGCTCCTGTCTTGCGGACGAGGAGAATTATTTGGCCCTGGCAATGCCCAGTTGCCGTTGCCGCCCATGCTGATGTTCGACCGGATTACCAGCATCACCGAAACCGGCGGGCCACATGGCAAGGGGCAGGTTGTTGCCGAGCTTGATGTGAATCCGGATCTTTGGTTCTTTGCCTGTCACTTCAAGGGCGATCCGGTAATGCCCGGTTGCCTGGGGCTGGATGCATTATGGCAGATGCTGGGGTTTTTTCTTGGCTGGCTGGGTGAGCCGGGCCGTGGCCGGGCGCTGGGCGTGGGCGAGGTGAAATTCACCGGCATGGTGACACCGGATGTGAAAAAACTTGAATATACCGTTGATGTCAGCCGCCTGATTCGCAGACGGCTCATTCTGGGCTGCGGCGAGGGTACGTTGCGGGCCGATGGCGAGGTCATCTACACGACAAAAGACATGCGGGTCGGGCTGTTTCAGGATGACAAGAAATAGTCTTCAGGCTTCCCGGGTACAAATTGCGAGATTCAAAGACAAAGAGGTGAATATGCGGCGCGTTGTCGTTACAGGAATGGGAATTGTTTCAAGCATTGGCAATTCAGTTGATGAGGTCACGGCATCGCTGCGAGCCGCCAGATCGGGGATTACCAGAGCGGAAAAATATGCCGAACTTGGCTTTCGCAGCCAGGTTTACGGCATGCCGGATCTGGACTGGGAAGCTGCCCTTGACCGGCGCACCCGCCGGTTCATGGGGGCCGGTGCGGCATGGAACTATATCGCCATGCAGCAGGCAATCGCCGATTCGGGGCTGGGGGACGAGGATATCTCCAATGTGCGCACCGGGCTGATTATGGGTTCGGGCGGACCATCGACCCCGGCAATCGTTCAGGCGGCGGATATCACCCGTGAAAAGGGACCCAAGCGCATTGGCCCCTTTGCGGTGCCCAAAGCCATGAGTTCAACCAACTCGGCAACCCTGGCCACGCCGTTCAAGATCAAGGGGGTGAATTATTCCATCTCCTCGGCCTGCGCCACGTCCAACCATTGCATTGGCAACGCCATGGAGATCATCCAGCTTGGCAAGCAGGATGTGATCTTTGCCGGCGGCGGCGAGGACCTGGCCTGGACCATGTCGAATCTGTTTGACGCCATGGGTGCCATGTCGAGCAAATATAACGATACCCCCGCCACGGCCAGCCGTGCTTATGACAAGAACCGCGACGGGTTCGTGATTGCCGGCGGGGCGGGGGTTCTGGTTCTGGAAGAGCTTGAACATGCGTTGGCGCGCGGTGCGACCATTTATGGGGAAATGGCCGGATATGGCGCAACATCGGATGGTTACGACATGGTGCAACCTTCTGGCGAGGGCGCGGTGCGGTGCATGGAACAGGCGCTGGAAGGCGTTGATTGTGCAATAGATTATATCAATCCCCATGGCACTTCGACACCGATCGGGGATTTGCGCGAAATTGAAGCGATCCGCAAGGTATTTGGCGAGAAGGTTCCGCCCATCAGCGCCACCAAGTCCCTGACCGGTCATTCACTGGGCGCTACGGGGGTACAGGAATCCATCTATTCCCTGTTGATGATGAAGGAAGATTTCATTTGCGAATCTGCTCATATCGAGGAGCTTGATCCTGATTTTGCCGATATGCCGATCGTGCGCAAACGCATTGACAATGCCGGGCTCAATTGTGTCATGTCCAACAGCTTTGGCTTTGGCGGCACCAACGCCACGCTGATTTTCAAGCGGTTTACGTCTTAAAAACAAGAAAGGCTGATTAATGAGCGGTATTGAATCCCCCTTTCCCACTCCCCTCATGAAGGGCAAGCGCGGGCTTGTCATGGGGGTAGCCAATGACCATTCCATTGCCTGGGGGATTGCCCGGGCGCTGGCGGGTCAGGGCGCGGAACTGGCCTTTACCTACCAGGGAGAAGCCTTCGGGCGGCGGGTTGCGCCGCTGGCGGAGCAGGCCGGTTCGGATATGGTGATCCCTTGCGATGTGGAAGACACGGCCAGCGTGGATGCGCTGTTCGAGATCTTGCGGGAAAAATGGGGAACGCTTGATTTTATCGTTCATTCCATCGGGTTTTCTGACCGCAGTGAGCTGAAAGGGCTTTATGCCGATACCAGCCGGGAAAATTTTGTCCGGACCATGGTGATTTCATGCTTTTCCTTTACCGAAATTGCCCGGCGGGCCGCTGCGATGATGAACGATGGCGGGGCCATGATTACGCTGACCTATGGCGGAGCCACAAGGGTCATGCCAAATTATAATGTCATGGGGGTGGCCAAGGCCGGGCTGGAAGCCTCGGTACGCTATCTGGCGGCTGATTTCGGGCCGCGCAATATCCGCGTTAACGCCATTTCCGCCGGTCCCATGCGCACGCTGGCCGGAGCCGGAATTTCCGATGCCCGGGCGATGTTTTCCTTCCAGCAAAAACACTCCCCCCTGCAACGCACCGTTTCGCTCGATGATATCGGCGGGGCGGCAGTTTACCTGCTCAGCTCGCTCTCCGGCGGGGTAACAGGCGAAATTCACTATGTGGATGCAGGCTATAACATAATCTCCACCCCGCGCCCGGAGCGGCTTTAGATTTTTTTGCTTGCCGACCTCCTGCAGGCGCTTTAAAGCTCGAAATCCGCGAGGACCGGTGCATGATCGGAAGGCCGCTCCCAGCCGCGCGCTTCGTCTATGATTTGCATATTTGTGCATTTCCCGCCAAGATCCGGACTGGCCCAGATATGATCGAGGCGGCGTCCACGGTTTGATTCGCGCCAGTTGCGCGAGCGGTAGCTCCACCAGGTAAAAAGCTTTTCCGGCTCGGGGATTTGCGCCCGCATGACATCTACCCAGGCCCCGGATCTTTGCAGCTTTTGCAAGCGATCCACTTCAACGGGCGTGTGGGAGACAACTTTTAAAAGCTGCTTGTGGGACCAAACATCATCAGGTAGCGGCGCGATATTGAGATCGCCAACCATAATCATGGGATCATCCACCCCGCCATTGGCAAACCAGTTTTCCATCTCATCCAGGAAATCCAGCTTGTGGGCAAATTTCTCGTTCACCTGGGGGTCCGGCTCATCACCGCCGGCGGGCACATAAAAATTATGAATTACAGGGCAGCCCGGCACACCGGTCAACCGGGCTGAAATATGGCGGGTATCGCCCTTGCCGCAAAAACCGCGTTTTTCCACCGCGCCCAGTTCCAGGCGCGAGATCAGGGCCACGCCATTATACCCTTTCTGGCCATTGATGGCGATATGGCCATATCCTTCATTTTTGAAGGCGTTAAGGGGAAACTGGTCATCTGGGCATTTGGTTTCCTGCAAACACAAAATGTCAGGTGCATATTCACGCAGCAGACGGGCAACCTGCGGGGCGCGCAATCGGACCGAGTTAATATTCCAGGTTGCAATTTTGAGATTCATATCCGTCCCTTTTGTTATCAGGGCCTCACGAAGGGGCCAGGTTGGTCATATTCGGCCAGGCGCGGCTGTTGGTATTGACGAAAAACTGGTATGTAGTGAGCCATGGATACCACGTCACCCCTACACACGGCTATTTGTGATTCGCACGCTCCTGATACCGCCGCCAGTCCGGTGCGCCTGAGCATTTCGAAGATCACCTTGTCCGATTTTCGCAATTATGCCGCCCTGACACTGCGGCTGGGGCCAGAACCCGTGGTGTTGATAGGTGAAAACGGGGCGGGCAAGACCAATTTGCTGGAAGCCATATCGCTGTTCATGCCCGGCCGGGGGCTGCGGCGAGCGCCTGCGCAAAGCCTGATGCGGGCACAAGGGATACAGGGCTGGAGCGCGGGGCTTGGCGTGAACGGACCGGCAGGCCAGATACAGCTCGGCACGGGCCGGGCCGGGCCGGGGACGGCAAAACCGGGCCGTATCGTGCGCGTTAACGGGCAAAACAAATCGGGACCGGGCAGTTTTCTCGACATTTTACGCCTTGTCTGGCTGACCCCGTCCATGGACGGGTTGTTTTCAGGGCCTGCTTCAGACCGGCGGCGCTTTCTTGATCGCATTGTAACCACCTATGACCCATCCCATGCGCGCCGCCTGAGCACCTTTGAGCGGGCCATGCGTGAGCGTAACAAGCTGCTGGAGTATCCTGCCCCGGACAACTTGTGGCTGGATGCGCTTGAGCAGCAAATGGCGGAACATGCAACCGCGATTGCCGCGGCGCGGCGTGAAAGCGCCGCCCGGCTCAATGCCCTCATGGCCCCTGGCGGGGCGGGCCATGACAATGCAGCCTTCCCCTTCGCGCATATCCGGGTTGACGGGGTTCTGGAAAATGATCTGGATGAATTTGCAGCGGTGGAGGTTGAGGATAAATATCGTACAATGCTGGGTGATTCGCGCAAAGTTGACGCCGCCGCCGGACGGGCTTTGCAAGGGCCGCATCGCTCGGATATGAGCGTTACACACGGGCCCAAGATGATGGCGGCGAAATTGTGCTCGACGGGGGAACAAAAGGCCTTGCTGATTGCCATGATACTTGGTCAGACACGCATGATCGCGCAGGCCAGTACCGCTCAGGGCCATATGGGCGCCGGGCCGGTTTTGTTGCTGGACGAGATCGCCGCGCATCTTGATGCACGGCGGCGCAATGCCTTGTTTGCAACCCTGCTGGACATGGGGGTTCAGGCCTTCATGACCGGCACCGATGCAGGGCTGTTCACGCAGCTCGAAAACAAGGCCACGTTCCTGACGGTAAAGGATGGCGCAATTTCGCGCTGATGAGAGGATAAAACACCATGTCGGATGAAATCTCGGCACCACAAGAACCTGATTACGGCGCGGATTCCATCAAGGTTTTAAAGGGCCTTGATGCGGTGCGCAAACGGCCGGGCATGTATATTGGCGATACCGATGACGGCTCTGGCCTGCACCACATGGTTTACGAGGTGGTGGACAACGCCATTGATGAAGCGCTGGCCGGGCATTGCGATACGGTCGAGGTTATACTGAATGCCGATGGCTCGGTCACGGTGCGCGATAACGGGCGCGGGATCCCCACCGATATTCATCATGAAGAGGGGGTTTCAGCAGCGGAAGTCATCATGACGCAGCTTCATGCCGGTGGCAAGTTCGACCAGAATTCCTACAAGATATCCGGCGGGTTGCACGGGGTCGGCGTCTCGGTGGTGAACGCGCTTTCCAAAACCCTTGTTCTTAAAATCAACCGCGGCGGCAAGTCCCATGAAATGACCTTTCATGATGGCGATCCGGCAGGTCCGCTCGCCGTAACGGGGGATTCGGACGGCAAGACCGGAACGGAGGTTACCTTTACTCCCTCGGATGAAACCTTCACCATGACGGAGTTCAACTTTTCCACCCTTGAACACCGCTTGCGCGAACTGGCGTTTTTGAACTCGGGCGTTCGCATTGTTCTTGATGACAAGCGGCATGTGGAAGAAAACCGGACCGAATTTTTATATGAAGGCGGGCTGGAAGCCTTTGTGCGGTTTCTCGATCGGGCCAAGACCGGGCTGATTGAAAATCCCATTATCGTCAATGCCGAACGCGACGGGGTCAGCGTGGAAGTGGCCATGTGGTGGAATGACAGCTACCATGAAAATGTGCGCTGTTTTACCAACAATATTCCACAACGCGATGGCGGCACGCATCTGGCCGGATTTCGCGGCGCGCTGACCCGGACAATCAATTCTTATGCCAATAGCAGCGGACTGGCGAAAAAGGAAAAGGTCTCGCTGAGCGGAGATGATGCGCGCGAGGGGCTGACCTGCGTGCTTTCAGTAAAGGTTCCGGATCCGAAATTTTCCAGCCAGACCAAGGATAAACTCGTTTCTTCGGAAGTCCGACCAGTTGTTGAAGGGGTGCTGAACGAGTATCTCGGGCAATGGTTTGAAGAGCATCCAGCCGAAGCCAAAAGCATTGTCGGCAAGGCCCTGGAAGCGGCAATTGCCCGCGATGCGGCGCGAAAGGCGCGTGAGCTGACCCGCCGCAAGGGAGCGCTTGATCTGGGCGGCTTGCCGGGCAAGCTTGCCGATTGCCAGGAGCGTGATCCATCCAAGGCCGAGTTGTTCATTGTCGAGGGCGATTCGGCGGGAGGATCGGCCAAGCAGGGACGCAACCGGAAGAATCAGGCGGTTTTGCCGCTGCGGGGCAAGATTTTGAACGTGGAGCGGGCGCGTTTTGACCGGATGCTCAGTTCCAATGAAATCACTGCCCTGATTACGGCGCTGGGAACCGGGATCGGGCGGGATGATTTTGATATTGAAAAACTGCGTTATCACAAGATCATCATCATGACCGATGCCGATGTGGACGGGGCGCATATCCGCACCCTTTTGCTGACCTTTTTTTACCGGCAGATGCCGCAGATCATCGAGCGCGGCAATTTGTATATTGCCCAGCCGCCGCTCTACAAGGTGCGCCGTTCCGGTTCCGAGCAATATCTGAAAGATGAAAAGGCTCTGGAGGATTACCTCATCAATACCGGGCTGGAGGGCGCGGTTTTAAGCCTGGCCTCCGGCGAGGAGCGCAGCGGCAAGGATTTGCTTGAAATTATCGAAAACGCCCGTTCGATCCGCCGCTATATCAATGGACTGAAAAGCTATTACCCGCATTTTATCGTCGAGCAGGCGGCAATCGCGGGAGCTCTCAATCCTGAAATTCTCGACACGAAGGCAAAAGCCGCCAAGGCCGCCGAATATATTGCCCAGCGCCTGGACACCCTGTCCGACGAAACGGAACGGGGCTGGAAAGGCGTACCCACCGATGATGGCGGCCTGAGCTTTTCACGCGATGTTCGCGGGGTTACGGAAGTCCACACCATTGACGGACCCCTGATCGTCTCGGCAGAGGCCCGCAAACTTGACCTGTTGACAGCGCATTTGCAGGAGATATACAGCGCCGCCGTGACCTTGCGGCGCGGGGATAACGCATCGGTTGTCCATGGTCCGCTGGGGCTGCTCGACGCGGTGCTGGCCAGCGGGCGCAAGGGGCTGGCCATTCAGCGCTATAAGGGGCTGGGTGAAATGAACCCGGACCAGCTCTGGGAGACAACCCTGGATGAAAATGCCCGTTCCTTGCTGAAAGTCCATGTGGGCGAGCTTGACGAGGCGGATGACCTGTTTACCAAGCTCATGGGCGACGTGGTGGAGCCGCGCCGTGAATTTATCCAGAGCAATGCCCTTAACGTTGCCAATCTTGATGTGTAATATCCATCATCGGTAAAGCGGAGCGTAAGGTATGAGCAGCGACAAAAAGGAAGTGCTGGCCGAAGAGGCGTATCAACGGGCCTTGAATTACGAACTTGATTTTGGCTGCTGCCCGCAATGCGTGCTGGCCAGTGTGCAGGAGGTGGTGGGTTATGTCACCGATGAGACCATAAAGGCCTCGCATGGACTTTCCGGCGGTGGCGGGCTCAATGGTGAAGGGGCCTGCGGGGCGCTTACCGGCGGGCTGATGGCGCTGAGCGCCAAGTCGGGCCGCGACCGGGACAAGCTGGACAAGGGGCGCGGGATTGCCAATTTTCAGGACGCCAGGGAACTCGTGGACCGTTTCAAAGCCGAATTTGGCGGTATCACCTGCAAGGAATTACAAAAACAATTCACCGGCCGGACCTATGATTTTTGGGACTCAAAAGAATACAAGGCCTTTGATGAAGCGCGTGAGCTAAAATGTGCGCAAGCCACCGCTATCGTGACCAAATGGGTTGTGGAAAAATTGCAGGACTAGGAGCCTTCCACCCGTGAGGTTGCGGGTTTTCCCTTTATTCGTTTTTAAATTGCGATAGACTGAACCCTTCGATATCCCTTGCCAAGGAATGTATTATGCGGTTCAGAACTCGTCACTTGCTTGTTGCTCTTGGTTTCATTCTTGTTGCGGGCCTGTTTGCGGCTCCGCGGGCTTTTGCATCAGAACTTGGTGATGCGATTATGCTTCGCATCGAATTTGACGAGGGATCGGTCTGGGGCGACACGGGGGACGCCCGCCTTATCAAGGTTTTCGAATTTTACGAACACCGGCAATATGAACCCATATTCGTGAACGAAGATGGTGTTAACGCCAAGGGCAAGGCGCTGGTCGCGGCATTAAAGGATTGTGCTTCTGATGGCCTCACCCCGGCAGATTACCAGACCAGTGAGCTTGAAGCCAAGCTGGGGGTGAGCGATATCACCGGCTTGGCGGACCTGGAAATCCGGCTGGCCAAGGCGATGATTGCCTATGGTCATGATTTAAGCTCGGGACGCCTCAAACCGCACAAGGTTGACCGGGAGCTTTATATCTATCCTGAAGGTCCTGGTCCGGCGGCGCTTTTGCGCGGCGCGGTAGTGGCGGATGATTTAACGGCCTATCTGGCGGACTTGGCGCCGGCCTCGCCCAATTATGCGCGGCTGAAGCAAAAGCTGGCCGAGTTTCGCAAGATCGCGGCGGCTGGCGGCTGGGTTCATGTGCCTGAAGGCGAGACCCTGAAACCGGGCATGCGCAACGAACGGGTCAAGATTTTAAGGCAGCGCCTGTTACAATCGGGGCATTTAAAGGCGGAGGATGTTCCGGCCGATGTCGAACAGAATGCGGATCTGTTTGATCCTGCTCTTTCCAGGGCCGTGAAGATTTTCCAGTTCCGCTATGGGCTGGACCAGGACGGCGCGGTTGGCCCCAAAACGCTCAAGGCCCTGAATGTACCGGTTGTCGAGCGGGTCAAGACCATGGAACTGAACATGGAACGCCGCCGCTGGATGGATGATGATCTGGGTGAGAAATACGTTTTCGTCAATCTTGCCGATTTCTGGCTGAAAGTTGTGGATGGCCGTCACACCATTCATACTGCACCGGTCGTGGTGGGCAAGACCTTTCACCGCACGCCGGTATTCAGCAAGGATATGAAATATATCGTTTTCAACCCGTTCTGGAATGTGCCGCGCTCCATTGCGGTGAATGAATACCTGCCCAAATTGCGCCGCGATCCGGGCGCGTTGTTGCGGCAGAATATCAAGCTGGTTTCCAGCTCCGGGGTGATTGATCCGTATTCCATTGACTGGAACTCGGTATCCTCAAAGCGTTTTCCCTTCCGGCTGCGGCAGGATTCGGGAAAACGCAATGCCCTTGGGCTTCTCAAGTTCCTGTTTCCCAACAAGCACAATGTCTATATCCACGACACCCCTTCAAAGAGCCTGTTCTCGCGGACGGTTCGCAGTTTTTCCCATGGCTGTATCCGGGTAAAGAATCCGCGTGACCTGGCGGTTGTTCTTTTGAAGGGGCAAGGGGGCTGGAACGAAAAGAAGATCAAGGCCGCAATTGCTTCGGGCAAGCGCCGTATCGTGCGCCTGGAAGATCCAATCCCGGTGCATATCACCTATCTGACATCCTGGGTAAACAAGGATGGCACGGTGTATTTCCGGAACGATATTTATGGCCGTGACAAACGCCTCGCCAAGGCGCTGCAATCTTCACGCATCCTGGTACAGACCAGCCAGAATGAGAATTAG
>CAZHLV010000185.1:0-10434 GCA_964533415.1 uncultured Hyphomicrobiales bacterium | reverse complement strand
TCATCCGTCCAAGCAAATTATCCAAAGTTACCATCAAAACTACATTCAAATATTGAATGGCATTTTAACTTTATTGGTTAAGTTGCTTGGTTAATATTTTTTACGTTAATACAAGCCAAATAGTATTGGTTAATTTTTTTGGTATGCAGGCCTACTTGTCACCTATCGATTTTGGCGGTTTCAAGGGCGGGGCCTTGACCCCGCTATTGAATTCAAACAGCATTCGCAAGAATCCCGGCGCCAGGGCCGAAGCCGGGTTGAGGGTTAAAACCGGGTGTTTCAAGGGGCCCTGAATGCCGAATGTGATCCCGATCAGGCCTTCGCCCTTACGGCCGGAGAGAAACCGTCCAAGCACCGGAATTTTACCAAAAACCGCGTTCAGCCCATAGGCGGGAACCAGCGTACCGGCTATTTGCAGCGTCTGGTTGACGTGATTTATACGCCCCCTGGCCGTGGCCCCAATGCTGGGACCGGCAATCAGGGCGTTTTTGATGGTCATGACTCCGGGGATTCGCTCAAAATTGAGCTTGAGCTTGTTGAAATCGACCTTGTCAGCATTTGGCGGAACGCCTTTTTTCCCTTTTATCCTTGAAGAACTCATAATACTTTTCAAGGCTGGTTCACCGGCAATACTGAAATTCTCAATTCGCACCTTGCCTTTCATGCGTCCACCAGAGGTTTTCATCCTCGCGTGGAGTTCAAAATTCCCGCCACGCATCTTGGTATAATAGTCAGCACCGCGCAAAAGAGCGCCGCCGTCACGGGAATTGATTTCCAGAATCCGGGTAGTTTTATCGGTTCTTGAAATCTTGACATTCAACGGTGCATTTGCAGAAAACTTTCCCCTGAGCGATAATGCCTCCACCATATCCGCAACCGTGAGCAGTTTCACGGATGCTTCCTTTAACCTGACATCATTGAGCATCAAGCTCTCTGCAAATTCAGCCTCAAGGGTTATGCGCGCGGCTTTCCCGGCATCCGTTTCAGCGCCCCCGGGCGAAGGGCCGGCGCTTAGAAGGTCTTTGAGCAAGGGCCGGGCATCAAAGCGTTTTCCCTTGGCTTTCAGGTGTAAAACCCCGTTTTTTTCACGCCGGCCCGATAGCGAAAAGCGCGTCCAGCGTCCCAGTTGCACATGGCCCATATCCAGCTTGATGATGTTATGCTGGTCATCAAGGCGAATAGCCCCGGTCAGTTTCAGATCTTTACCTTTCAGATCGATTTTGTGCAGCAAAAGCTGTTTTTGTTTTGTGAAATCCAGGTCAAAGGATAAGGATGCGGGAACACCGGCAGGTTTTTTCCACTTGATATTGCTTTGCTTTAACAGGCTCTTTTTCAGGTTGGCCTTGATATGCGCGCTCGCCACCTTGCCCCTCCGGGCCTTGGCAACAAGGTTGATGCTTGCCGGCCCCCGGATTACCGCGCCCAGTTCAAGCCCGAGCGCCTTGCGCGCCTTGTCATCCATGGTTCCGCCCAGTTCAAACCGGGTGGTAAACTTTTTACCGGTTGTGAAACGCTCATTCCATTTCAGGGTAAAAGGCACTCCGTTGAGTGATATTTTTCCCTTGGCCTCAAGCCCCTTGTTATTCAAGGTAATGACAGAATTACCGTTATCCAGATCAACACCCTTGTACAATTGCCTGATCCTGGTGTTTTTCAGATTGGCTTTAACTTTGATGGCAATCCGGTCCAGGGTGAGATCGCGTTCAAGGGGAATGTGCAATTGGAGATTTCCGGTAGAGGTCCCGCCTACCGATTGCGGCTTGATATTCATCACCGAAATATATTCCAGCGGTTTCATGTCAAGGATTTCAAGGATGGTTTTTGTTGGCCCGGCAAGAGCCGTGCGCACATAGCCATTGGTTTTTCCCAAGCTTACATCTTCATGGATTTTCGGGATGGTAAAACGCCCCTTTACAATCTTGACGCGCCCGCCCGAGGGGGCCTTGATATACCCCTTGTCCAGGCGGATATCCAGACGATCTCCGGCCAGAAGGCCCTGTCCGTTGGCATTTTCAATGGGCGGCAAACCTTTCATGAAGGTGAATCTGGCCTTGCGAACATTGAACCGAACCTGGATATGATCGTCGGGAATGGGGGTTCCGGTGCGCGCCCGGGCCACTTCACCCGGAGCCAGGTGGATCTTGAAACGTGCATCCTTGATATACCCCGCCTTGACATTGTCCCCGATCCATTGCCGGGTTCCCGGCGCCAGCGAGGCAGGCCACAGCCGCTTGATGACATGCGCGGAAATAAACCTGCCGCTACCCTCAAGGTGGATTTCGGGAGACCGGGGAGCCGCCCGGACATATCCGGAAAGATCAAGCTGCAGGTTTTTTGCACCAATGCGGGCCTTGATGATTTCGGCGGCGAAGGGGGCCTGGGTCACTTTCGCCTTGAGGGAAGCCCATTTGAAAACTACCGGCTTTCTGGGCTCGCTGTCGAGCGCCAGAGCCACCTTTGAGGAACTTAACGCCAGATCAAAAGCGGTAACATTGCGCTGCTCATTACGTACCAGTCCCACTTTCCCCGAATACTGGATACGATTATACCCGGATACAAATGTGCCCTGTTCTATGGCAATGCTATCGGTTGCACTGTCAAAGAACAGCGAGATATCCGCCTCGTCAATGAGGATGGAATCACCTTCGGCCTCACCATATTCCAGTAGCCCTGCACCGGCTTCTATATCAGCGCTGGCCCTGAGCAGAGTGCCGGAAGAATCAAGGGAAAACGTTGCGGTTCCGCTGAGCGGCAGATTGGCCCCGCCCATGATCGGATTGGCGAGAAAATGCGCAAATTCAGCCGGGATGAGATCCTTGAAACGGGTCTCCACGCTGGCGGCGCCGCCATGCTCGAAAGAGGCCTTGAAAGACAAGGAGGAATAGTCGGTATTGACCTTGAAGCGGGTGCTGGCGGACAAGGTGTAACCGGTTTTTGTCCGGTTGAGGACGAGATCGGTGTTGCCGGCCCGAATGACCGCGCCGCTGAGCTCATCGGTAATCACGAGATGGGCATCATTTACCCCGATATGGGTAAGGCGGGATTGCGGGCTGATATTCAGCTTTTCCAGGAGGTTAAACTGCTTTTCGGTGAACAGGGCGCTCCACAGGGCCTTGCGGTTTTGAGGGTGAGTGGCTTTCGGGGCCATACCTGTTCTTTCAGGTGGCATCGTGCTGTTTTCCCCGGCCGGAGCAGAAGGTTTGAGCGAATCAGCAATACCGAAGCTGAACTGCCCATCAGGTCCATGGCTGAGCGTGATGGTTGGACGGATGAGAATCATCCGGGTTATTGCCGTGTGGCCAACAAGACTGCCCCAAAGGCCCATGGACACGGTGGCCATGGGCGCGGCGGCCAGCAACCGGTCATCGGAACCCAGCACCTTGATATCGACAAGGCGCAGACGGATGCCGCCACCTTTTTCACGCATGATAACCGGTCTGGAGAATTCGGCGCGGGCATTGGAAAGTTCAGCATTTATGGTGCTTTCAATGCGATCATGCAGGAATTCCAGAGATACCGGCCCCTCGGCGAGCCGCCAGAGCAACAGGCCAAAAGCCAGCAACAGGCAAAACCCCAGACCGGCGGCGATCTCAAGCGCAAACAGGAGTGGATTGTGCGGCCGCCAATGGTTGGCCTTCAGATGCAAAAGCAATGATTTTACAGGGGACAGGATTGCCATGATTTTTTACCTGGAAACCGGGCCTTTCCGGTTCAAAACTCCTGTCCGGTTGTACTGAAAACAGATTGTTGCGCCATGATAATAAATCAAATGCCCATCCGGTAACAAAAAACAATAGTTGAGGCTGGGAATTCTCTCTCTTTAATGCGCCGGGAATAAGCATCACCAGATCCACAGATCGCGGGATTTCCAAAGGCGAAGCCCGGTTTTCCAGAATAAACGCCCGGCACTTTGCCTTGTATTTAAGCAAATCGCCTAATTTTTAGCCGTTTTTCAAAATGCTCCCGGCCATCTGCCATGGCTAAACCTATGATTTACGTGTAAATTGCAGCGATTGCCCAACTGGCACACTCCGTGCTACACGCGGGGTAATATCTTCATGGAAAACGGCACTATTCAAAGCGGGTGAGGACATATGAAAAAGATTGAAGCCATTATCAAGCCTTTCAAGCTCGACGAAGTGAAGGAGGCCCTTCAGGAAATCGGACTTCAGGGCATCACGGTGATTGAAGCCAAGGGCTTTGGCCGCCAGAAGGGGCACACGGAGCTTTATCGCGGCGCGGAATATGTCGTTGATTTCCTCCCCAAGGTCAAGATCGAGGTGGTCCTGACCGAAGACCTTCTGGACAAGGCGCTTGAGGCCATTCAGGATGCCGCCAAAACGGGGCGTATCGGGGATGGCAAGATTTTTGTCTCCAATATCGAAAACACGATCCGCATCCGCACTGGTGAGACCGGGCGCGAAGCCGTCTGATCTTGAATTACAGAACAAACCGGGAGGAGACGGTCCCTTCCCCCGATTTTCAAACCCTTAGTGTTACCGGGCCGAAGATTCTATCCACTAAACGCAGAGCAACAGGAAACTAACATGTCTGATCTTAAAAATCTCATGCAGATGATAAAGGACAATGATGTCAAATTCATTGATCTGATGTTCACCGATCCCAAGGGCAAAATGCAGCACCTGACCATGGACGCAGCGGTCATGGACGAGGATACCTTTAAAGAAGGTGTCATGTTTGATGGCTCCTCCATCGAGGGCTGGAAGGCGATTAACGAGTCCGACATGACGCTGATGCCTGCGCCCGAATCGGCCTATATCGACCCTTTCTTTGCCCAGACCACCTTGAGCGTGTTCTGTGACATTCTCGACCCGTCCACCGGCGAGGGCTATTCACGCGATCCGCGCATGACCGCCAAGAATGCCGTGGCCTATTTGCAGCAGACCGGCATTGGCGATACCGCCTATTTTGGCCCGGAAGCCGAATTCTTCATGTTCGACGATGTGCGCTTTTCAACCGAGCCTTACGACATGGGCTTTGCGCTGGACAGCTCCGAGTTGCCTTCAAACACCGGCACCCATTATGAAATGGGCAATCTGGGTCACCGGCCGCGCACCAAGGGCGGTTACTTCCCGGTTCCGCCGGTCGATTCAGCGCAGGATATCCGCTCTGAAATGCTCTCCACCATGGCCGAGATGGGCGTTGAGACCGAAAAGCACCATCACGAAGTGGCCGCGGCGCAGCATGAGCTGGGCATGAAATTCTCGGACCTCGTGGATGTGGCCGACCGTTTGCAGATCTACAAATACGTCGTGCACCAGGTGGCCCATGCCTATGGCAAAACCGCAACCTTCATGCCCAAGCCGGTTTATGGCGACAACGGCACCGGCATGCATGTGCACCAGTCGATCTGGAAAGACGGCAAGCCGGTCTTTGCCGGCAACCAGTATGCCGATCTGTCGGAAACCTGCCTTTACTATATCGGCGGCATCATCAAGCACGCCCGGGTGCTGAATGCCTTCACCAACCCCAGCACCAACTCCTACAAGCGCCTGGTGCCGGGCTTCGAGGCTCCGGTCCTGCTGGCCTATTCAGCGCGCAACCGCTCGGCTTCGTGCCGCATTCCCCACTCTGAGTCCGCCGCTGGCAAGCGCGTGGAGGTGCGTTTCCCCGATCCTACCGCCAACCCCTACCTGTCGTTTGCCGCCATGCTGATGGCCGGCCTTGACGGTATCGAGAACAAGATCCACCCCGGTGAGGCCATGGACAAGGACCTTTACGATCTGCCGCCGGCAGAACTGAAGGAAATCCCCACCGTTTGCGGCTCGCTGCGCGAAGCTCTTGACGCGCTCGACAAGGACCGCGACTTCCTGAAAAAAGGCGGCGTGTTTACCGACGATCAGATCGACGCCTATATCGAGCTGAAAATGGAAGAAGTCATCCGCTTCGAACACGCTCCGCATCCGGTCGAGTTCGACATGTACTATTCGGTGTAGTTCTTACCACACCGGACGGATTGAAGGAGCCGGGGGCGAAAGCCTCCGGCTTTTTTGTCATTGAAAACATTATCAACCATACCCTTCGTCCGGACCAGTTTATCCGCAAGGTATCCACGTATTTCAGCGTGAATCAGCAAGGTAAACCGGGCTTTTAAGTAAAATTGTTGCGTGGTTTTTAAACCCATATCAGAATCTTTACAGTATTCATCAACCCGTCTTCTTTCAGGCTGTGAATGAAGATCTTGTCAAGTAAACAAGAGGGAGACGAGTTCATGGGGCGACTCGGAATAAAAATAATATTCACACTTGCTGCACTGGCCTTGCCAATGTTTACTCTGGCTTCACCGGCCAACGCCGAAGTGCCGGGCTGCACGCAGGCGCGAAGTTTCGTCAACACGGTTTCGGCCAAAATTACCGGCGCACTCCGCTCAAGAACCGGGCGAAAGCAAAAATTCGCCCGTGTTTTCAAGCGTTATGCCGATCTTTACGGGATGGCAAATTTTGCTCTTGGCCGCTATGCGCGGACTCTGCCAAAATCAAAAAAATCCGAATATTACAGATTGGCAGAAAATATGGTGGTGCATATGCTCTCCAGCCAGATGGGAGCCGTCAAGGGACGATCCTACAAGATATGGAAATGCAGCCCCCATGGCGCGGGGTTCGCCATAAACGGCGCCATCGTCGAGGCGAATGGTAATATGGTCATTACTGTTCACTGGCGGCTTAAAGCCACTCGAAGAGGCCTGAAAGTGGCGGATTTATCTGTTGCCCATCTGTGGCTGACCCAACAGCAGCGTTCTTCCTTCCGCACGGTAATGAGCCGCAATAATGGCGATATCAACGCGCTTTTTGCCCATATGCGCAAGAAGGCGTCCTGAAGACCTGTAGGGCGCCGGGGGCGGTTCGGCGGAAAAGACGAGGCCGCCAGTTTTGCAAATCACCCCCTGATCTCCCTTTGGCA
Source organism: uncultured Hyphomicrobiales bacterium (assembly GCA_964533415.1). Lineage (GTDB taxonomy): Bacteria > Pseudomonadota > Alphaproteobacteria > Rhizobiales > BM303 > BM303. The sequence goes on along the minus strand of CAZHLV010000185.1, from coordinate 3,513 downwards.
TGCCGCAAAAGATTCGTTATAATCCCCTAAAAATAATGGCGAATCTGGCGCAGGAGGCCATGCGGCATGAGCAAACCGGTGAACCGGGTCTATTCCCGTTTCGGAACCAGCATTTTCACCCATATGTCGATACTGGCCAACCGGCACGGCGCCATTAATCTGGGGCAGGGCTTCCCGGACCGCGATGGTCCCGTCGAGGTCCGCGAGGCCGCCGCCCGCTATGTGGTGGAGGGGCCAAACCAGTATCCGCCATCGCCCGGCATGCCTGAACTCAGAAAAGCCGTGGCCGCCAATAACAGGCGTTTCTGGGGGCTGGACGTGGACTGGCAAAGCCAGGTAATCGTCACATCGGGCGCAACAGAAGCGCTCGCCTCGTGTTTCATGGCGCTGCTCAATCCGGGCGATGAGGCGATCATCCTTGAGCCGTTTTATGATTGCTACCTGCCGATGATCGAACAGGCTGGCGCGGTGGCGAAAGTGGTGGCCCTGAAGCCGCCGGAATGGTCCCTGCCGGCCACTGAACTGGAAGCCGCGTTTTCCGATAAAACCAAGCTGATCGTCCTCAATTCTCCCATGAACCCGGCGGGCAAGGCGTTCACCCGCGAGGAGCTTGGCGTCATTGCCGCCCTGGTGGAAAAATACGATGCTTTCGCCGTGTGTGACGAGGTTTACGAGCATCTTGTCTTTGACGGTCATGAACACATCCCCCTGATGAGTCTTCCGGGCATGGAAAGCCGCGCCCTGCGTATCGGCTCGGCGGGAAAAACCTTTTCCCTCACCGGCTGGAAAGTGGGCTATATCACCGGCCCGGCGGATCTGGTCTCGATTGTCAGCAAGGCGCACCAGTTCCTGACCTTCACGACCCCGCCCGCCCTGCAACTTGCCGTGGCCGAGGGGCTGGACATGGATGACTCCTATTACAAGGGCTTGGCGGACGATCTTGAATCAAAACGTGACTTTTTATCCGCGACCCTGAAAGGCATCGGCCTTGACGTCCTGCCCTGTCACGGCACCTATTTTCTCACCGTCGATGTGGCCAGCCTTGGCTTCAAGGGCGATGACGCCGCCTTTTGCGAGGACATCACCAAAAACGCCCGGGTGGCGGCGGTCCCCAACAGCGCCTTTTACCATCCTGATTCCGATCCGCCCCATACCCTTGTCCGGTTCTGTTTTTGCAAGGAACGCGATGTTCTTGAAGCCGCCGCCCGCCGGCTGGAGCGCTATTTCAAATGAGCCGGACAACCCTTCTCACCAGCGCCCAGATGGGCCGCGCCGACCTGTTGACCATTGCCGCCGGCACTCCCGGCATCGAGTTGATGGAAAACGCCGGAAGGGTTTGCACGGAAGAAATCATCAAGGCCTTTCCCCGGGCCGAAACTGCTGTTGTTCTGTGCGGTCCGGGCAATAATGGCGGTGATGGCTTTGTTATCGCCCGGCTCTTGCGCGAGGAAGGCTGGAATATCCGCCTTGCCCTGCTGGGAGATGAAGGCGCGCTGAAAGGCGATGCGGCGCAAATGGCGGCGCGCTGGGGCGGGCCGGTTGCGCTGATGACCAGCACCGTGCTGGAGCGCGCCGATCTGGTGATCGATGCCATCTTTGGCGCCGGGCTGGCCCGCGATGTCAGCGGAATCCCGGCCCGCATGATCGCCGCCGTGGCCGAGGCCGGATTGCCGGTCATGGCGGTGGATGTGCCCAGCGGTATCGACGGCACAACCGGCGCGGTGCGGGGCGCGGCCATGCGCGCCGATCTCACCGTCACCTTTTTCCGCGCCAAGCCGGGCCATTACCTGCTGCCCGGCCGGCTTTATCGCGGCAAGCTCGTTGTGCGCGATATCGGCATAAAAACAGGCGTTCTTGAAGCCATCGACCATGATATCGCCCTGAACCGTCCGGCCTTGTGGAAACATGCCTATCCCTGGCCCCGCCCGCAGGGGCATAAATACAGCCGCGGTCACGCTCTGGTTGTCGGCGGTCCGGCGCCAGCCACGGGCGCGGCAAGACTGGCCGCCAGGGGCGCGCTGCGCGCCGGGGCCGGGCTGGTTACCCTGGCCGCGCCGCAAGACGCCATAGCCGAAAATGCCGCCCAGCTCAACGCCATCATGCTGCGTGAGGCCGATGATGCAAATGCCCTTGCGCAAATCCTGAAAGACCGGCGCAAGAACGCCTGCGTGATCGGGCCGGGGCTGGGGCTTGGCGGGCCGGAAAGGGAAAAGGTCGAGGCGGTTCTCAAGTCCGGCGCGGCTTGCGTTCTGGATGCCGATGCCCTGAGCCTGTTCGCGGGCGATCTTGCCAGCTTGCAAAAACTCGTCGCCCTGCGCACCGCAAGACCGGTTGTTCTCACTCCCCATGAAGGGGAATATGCGCGTCTTTTCAGAGCCTTGGACGAGAAACATGAATCAGGTTCAAAACCACTTGAATCAAAATCTCAACGGGCATTGCAAGCGGCAAAGCGCACCGGCGCTTACATTGCCTTAAAAGGACCTGACACGGTCATCGCCGCTCCCGATGGCCGCCTTGCCATAACCGCTAATGCGCCGCCATGGCTGGCTACTGCGGGTTCCGGCGATGTGCTGGCCGGGATGATGGGCGCGCTTCTGGCCCAGGAGATGCCGCCCTTCGAGGCCGCCTGCGCCGCCGTCTGGTTGCACGGCGCGGCAGCCCGCCGCTTTGGCCCCGGCCTGATCGCCGAGGATTTGCCCGAAACCCTCCCCAGGGTGCTGCGCCGATTATGGAAGCGGGCCAGCGCCAGGCAAAGGTGAAAGACGCCGGTTATTTTTTGGAATGAGCTTTGCAGGTATCCGTGAAAAACACGGTTTGTGTTCCATCCGGGGACATTCGGGAGCCTGCGACATGCCCAGAATATTGATTTCCATAGCGATACTGGTCGGATTGTATTATTGGATGGCCCATATCAGCACGGCCGAGGCCGCTGCCGGCATAACCTTGATGGCCGCCGCCTTCCTGGTCACATTCCTGGGCCTCAGCCGCGGGTGAGTTTGCCTCATATCCACTTGGCAAGCTCTGCGTTTATGCTATAGAGGTGCCCAGGTTTCGCCGGATTGCCGGGGAACCGCATGTGCGGGCGTGGTGGAACTGGTAGACACGCAAGATTTAGGTTCTTGTGCCGAAAGGCGTGGGGGTTCAAGTCCCTTCGCCCGCACCATTTTTCATATCTCGCGGCCATTCCTCGCTTGCGCTCGGGCCTCCGATGGGGCGGCCTGACCGGCCGTCGCCCGGTCGGGCTCTGGGATGGGGCCTGATGTTCCTTCTTGAGGGTGCTTTCATATCTCACGGCCATTCCTCGCTTGCGCTCGGGCCTCCGATGGGGCGGGTTAAGGCGTAAAGATCATTCGCGATTATGAATGACACTTACTGGCTATATTTTTAATATCAAGAAAATCAATCAAATATTCATCATTAATAATTGGAGAATCAGCAATTAACCGTGTTTTTAGCTGTTTCGTGTAGCTTACCCGCCGGGCCTTGGGAAAAGTATAAAGTAAAACCGGGCCG
>CAZHLV010000184.1:0-9550 GCA_964533415.1 uncultured Hyphomicrobiales bacterium | reverse complement strand
CCGAGACCGCGATCATGAAATCCCAGGCCGCGGCGAGCCAACTTGATAACACCATCGTGTTCAACACCTGCGCGGTAACGTCCGAAGCCGTCAGACAGGCCCGCCAGGCCATCCGCAAGGCCCGGCGCGAACGCCCCGAAGCGCATATCGTGGTCACCGGTTGCGCCGCCCAGACCGGCCCTGATGAATTTGCCCGGATGAAAGAGGTCGATCTGGTCCTGGGAAACGAGGAAAAATTCAACCCCGCCCTGTATTCCCGGACTGAAATCCACAAGACCGCCGTGGTCAAGGTCGGCGATATCCTGAGCCAGACCCGCATGAACACCCCATCTTTAAGCGGTTTTGGCGAACGCGCCCGCGCCTTTGTGCAGGTGCAAAATGGCTGCGATCACCGCTGCACCTTTTGCATTATCCCGTTTGGCCGCGGCAATGCCCGCTCGGCCAGGCCTGGGCAAATCCTCGGCCAAATTCGCGATCTGGTGGAACGTGGATACCGTGAAATCGTGCTTACCGGTGTGGATATCACGGCTTATGGCCCAGACCTTGATCCTGATCTCACCCTGGGTGATCTGGTCGCGCAAATCCTGCGCCAGACCCCCGGGCTTGAACGGCTGCGCTTAAGCTCGCTTGACCCGGTGGAAACAGACATGAAACTGCTCCGGCTGTTTGGCGAAGATCACCGCCTTCTTCCCCATCTGCACCTATCCCTGCAGGCCGGTGACAACCTGGTCCTGAAACGCATGAAACGCCGCCATACCCGCGAAGATGCCATGGAATTTTGTGAAAATCTCCGTAAAATCCGGCCCGGTATCGTCTTTGGCGCCGATCTGATTGCCGGTTTTCCCACCGAGACCGAGGCCATGTTTGAAAACACCATCAAGCTGGTTAAAGATTGCGGCCTGACCTTCCTGCATGTTTTCCCCTTTTCCGCCCGGCCGCAAACCCCGGCCGCCAATATGCCGCAACTTGAAGGCCCTGTTATCAGGAACCGCGCAAAACGGCTCCGGGAAACCGGAGATGCCGCACGCTCCCGCTATTTGACCAGCTTGATCGGCAAAACCCGCCAGGTTCTTGTTGAAAGTGACGACCGGGGATTCACCGAACATTTCGCCCCGGTCCAACTGGACAGCCCGGCCCGGCCCGGATCCATACTCAAAGTCAATATTACCGGGGCCACCCCGGCAAACTGTAAGGGCCGCGTACTGGCATGAGCAAGAAAAAGAGCATGTTCGGACGTCTGTTCGGAGCCGAATCAAAAAAAACACCCGGGCCTGAAGCCCCGGCACAAGACGAAGGACAAGACGAGGAACACCAGCAATCTGTTGCCGGGCAACCCAAAAAACAAGGCTGGTTGTCACGCCTGAAGCAGGGGCTTGCCCGTTCATCAAATGCCCTGAGCACCGGCATTTCCGATATTTTCACAAAACGAAAACTTGATGATGGAACCCTGGAAGAGCTTGAAGATGTCCTTATCCAGGCCGATCTTGGCGTGGACATGGCGCTCAGGATCACCGATGCCGTGGGCTCCGGGCGTTATAACAAGGAAATCGACCCGGAAGAGATCCGCAGTATCCTGGCCCGTGAGATCGAAACCGTCCTTGATCCGGTCGCCAAACCGCTGGAAATTCACCCCTCTTGCAAACCCTTTACGATTTTAATGGTCGGCGTGAACGGCACCGGCAAGACCACAACCATCGGCAAGATGGCGGCAAAGTTCCGCGATGAAGGCCGTTCGGTGATGCTGGTGGCTGGCGACACCTTCCGCGCCGCCGCCATTGAACAGCTAAAAGTCTGGGGCGAACGCACCGGCGCACCGGTAATCGCCAGCCAGATTGGCGCCGATGCCTCCGGGCTGGTTTATGACGCCCTGCGCCAGGCGCGGGAAAATAACACCGATATCTTGATGCTCGATACCGCCGGACGGCTTCAGAACAAGGCCGGGCTCATGGCGGAGCTGGAAAAAATCGTTCGCGTCATTCGCAAGCACGATGAAACCGCTCCCCATGCCGTCTTGCTGGTGCTTGACGCCACCACCGGGCAGAACGCCCTTTCGCAAGTTGAAATTTTCCAGAAAACCGCCGGGGTCACCGGGCTTGTCATGACCAAGCTCGACGGCACGGCGCGCGGCGGGATCCTTGTGGCCATCGCCGAAAAGTTCAAGCTTCCCGTTCACGCCATCGGCGTGGGCGAAGGTATCGAAGACTTGCACCCCTTCAGCGCCGCCGATTTCGCCAACGCCATTGCCGGAACAGCCAAAACCGGTTCCGCATGATTATTCAAGATAATCCTTCATCTTTACGGATCATGGAACTTTTAATGAATTCCAGCGCCTCGTCCGTACCGCCCCAACGCTGGATTTTTACCCATTTGCCCTTTTCAAGATCCTTGTAATGCTCGAAAAAATGCGCGATCTGATCGAGCAGGATTTGCGGCAGATCACGGTAAGATGATACATCCTTGTAATAGGGGGATAATTTATCAACCGGCACCGAAATGATCTTCTCATCCTCTCCCGCCTCATCGCGCATCACCAGGACACCGATAGGCCGAACCCGCACGATGGAGCCCGGGACAACCGGAATCCGGCTCACTACCATCACGTCGATCGGATCACCATCATCAGATAACGTATGCGGAATGAAGCCGTAATTACACGGGTAACGCATGGAGGTATGAAGAAACCGGTCCACCACCAGCGCCCCGGATTCCTTGTCGATTTCATATTTGACCGGTTCACCGCCAAGGGGAACCTCGACAACCACATTCACATCATAAGGCGGGTTTTCACCAATGGATATTGCATCAAGGCGCATGGAAATCTCCTGTTGTTGAACCATGTGTTAGATCAACCTGCATTCAAGTGGAATCACTTGAATGCACGTTGCTCTAGCGCCGGGATAGCGGCAATACAATCCTTCTTTAGAATAGTTGCGAAATAAAGAACGAGGACATGAACTCGTCAAAAGGTTTTGTTAACCATAATTCACAAAACAGGATAAACTGCCCGCAGGCTTAATGAACCTGATTCGGTAGAGTAAGAAACCACGAATGAAGATAACCAACGCCATATTGGCTCACGCCGCCCGGACCTACCGCATACAGGCATCTCCTGCCTTTCATGAGGCTGCCCAAGACCCGGGAAAAGCTCGTGAAAGCTGCCGCATTGAAGGATTGAAAATTGATCTCAGCCCGGATGCACGCAGCTACCTTGCCCGGTCTGCCAACATGGCTTCAGCCCCTGCCCATCCGCCAGAACAGCAAAGCCGGGTAAATACCATCCAGCCAAACGGGGCAGGCCGCCGGGAAGCCCCCATGCGAACCGCCAACCCGGTCTGGCAACCGCCGGGAAACCGGGTAGATCTGTCCGTATAGATCAACCTGCATTCAAGTGGAATCACTTGAATTCGGAAAAAGCCACTTCAATAACCCCGTCCGGTTGACCGCCCACCTTGGCGGCAAGATTGTAAAGCGCGTTTTGCATGCCTTCTTCCACCACCGGATGATAAAACGGCATGGCCAGTAAATCCCAGACGGTAAGGTTCTTCTCGATTGCCCAGGCCAACTCGTTGGCCAGATGCTCACCGCGCGGCGCAATCATCTCCGCGCCCAGGATAAGCCCGTCTGACTTGCGGCCATAGATATGCAGCAAACCGGCATTCTCGTGCAAGACCCGCGCCCGCGCCTGGGTGTCGAAATTGCGCGTACCCACCGCATAATCATCGCGCCCCTGAAGGTTCTTCATGGTCTTGCCCACCCGGGCGATATTGGGGCTGCTGAACGCGATGGCGAAAGGTGTCTTGCGGCGAAATGCCCTGACCTCATCGGCAAAAATATTATACCCGGCAATCCGCCCCTCATCGCCCGCCTCATGCAACAATGCCCGCTCGCCATTGGCATCGCCGACCACGAACATGCGCGTTCCGGGAATCTGCATCGTTGCCGGATCAATCTCGGGCATACCGCGCTCATCAAGCGAAACACCCACCGCCGCCAGGTCAAGCGTATCGAGATTGCTGCGCCGCCCAAGCGCCACCAGAACCTTGTCCACCACGACCTCGCGCGAACCGGCCCTGACCAGAATACGCCCGTCCGGGGCCTCTTCAAGCTCCGCCGGATCACCAAGCCACAGGTCAAGATCCTTCGAAATCAGCTTGATCGCCTCATCGCGCACCGCTTCATCTTCCAGCCCGCCAATGGTTTCAAGCATATCCACACCGGTAATCTCGATCCCGAGCCGAGCCAACGCCTGCCCCATCTCAAGGCCAATTGCGCCAAGCCCCAGAACCGCCATTTTGCCCGGCAGATCCTCTTGTTCAAAAAGGTTGTCCGTTGTCAAAACCCGCTCGCCAAAAGCCGCCCAAGACGCCGGCATGACCGGGCGTGAACCGGGCGCCAGGATAAAACCTTCCGCTTCAATCTCCTCGCCATTGACCTCGATAACGCCCGGCGCGATAAATTTTGCCGGCCCCTCGACCAGCTTCCTGGCCGGCCCCTTGTTGAAATTGCCCATCACTCCGCCAACAAAAGTATCGCGCATCGCCCGGACATGTTTGAGAACCCGGGGGATATCGACGCTGAGAGCCCCGGCTCCGTCAATACCGCTGGCGGCAAAATGCTCACGGTTGTGAAAATCCTCCGCCGCCTGAATCAGGACCTTGGAGGGCATGCAGCCAACCCGCGCGCATGTCGTTCCCAGATGCCCGCTATTGATGATGGCAAAATCCGTTGTGTGCTTGCGAAGCTGACCGAGCGAAAACAGACCGGCCGACCCGGCCCCGATAACACAGGCTTTGACTTTCCGCCGCATAATACCCACCTTTGTTTATGAACTTGAAGAGATACGAAAACGAGAATTTAACATATGCTGGTTTCCTGATATAACTTCAAGCCCTGTCAAGGAAACCGGCTGTCCGGATTCCCGGTTGCAAGGAGATAGCTAAAATGTCACAGACCTATCAAGTCGTATGCCCTCATTGCAGTGCAATCAACCGCCTGCCCGTGGATAAAGACGCCAAAAAAGCCGATTGCGGAAAGTGCCATCGCCCCTTGTTTGCAGGCGCTCCCGTGGTTTTGAACAGCGCCAATTTCTCCAAACATATCACCAGGAATGATATTCCGGTACTGGTGGATTTCTGGGCCGAATGGTGTGGTCCGTGCAAAATGATGGCCCCGGTATTTGCCGAAGCGGCCGGAGAACTGGAACCGGTCATGCGACTGGCCAAGCTTGATACGGAAAGCGCACCGGATATTTCCGCCCAGTTTGGCATTCGCTCCATCCCCTCTCTTGTCATGTTCCGCCGTGGTCATGAAGTCGCCCGGCAAGCCGGCGCCATGCCACTTCCACAACTCTTGAGTTGGGCGCGCTCACAATTATAGGGCACTTCCGGAAAAGCAGGAACCGGGTTTCCGGAAGTGCGGTAACAACAAGGAGTTAGAGCCCGGTTTTGATCCAGTCAAAACCGGAAACGCCTTAACACAACCGTGAATAGAAACAGCACCTCCAAAATAGGAAAAAGTACCCAATTAGCAAAAATGACAAGAAAAAAAACCTGTTAATCCTTTATTATCAGAGAATATACGACTATAAGATGTAAAGTCATATTCACTCTTGATTCGGGTTTTCGATAATGCGCAGGCTTTGTTTTATCGCTCCGGCAGCCCTCGGTTTGGGATTGATGATCTTGGGAGCATCCGGGGTTCAGGGTAAAAGCGCCTATCTCGCCGGTCCTGTCCTGGGGTTTCTGGAGCAGGTCATTGATGGCGACACCATTCGCGCCCGGGCCCTGATCTGGTTGCGCCAGGAGGTGCGTATCACTATCCGCCTCAATGGTGTTGACACGCCTGAGCTGCATGGGCGCTGCGCTGAAGAAATCGCCATGGCCCACCAGGCACGCCGCTTTACCGCCCGCTGGCTGTCCGGCGGACCAATAAAGCTGACCCGGATCAGGCAGGGCAAATATGGCGGCAGGGTGATCGCCAAGATTGCCAATGCAAGGGGGCAGGATCTGGGCCGCGCCCTGCTCAGGGAAGGGCTGGCCCGCCCCTATAGCGGCGCAAAGCGAAAATCATGGTGCCAAAACAAGCCGGGCCGGCAAAAAGCTCATCATCAATCCTGATTCAAAATCTCCATGGCCGCCAGTATCCCGCCTTTTTCAAAGGGAATATTGGCCGCCTCGAATCCCATCTCGACACCGGCCAGAGCTCCCGCCAGCGTAAGGGCATTCATATAGCCCAGATGCCCGATCCTGAAGACCTTGCCGGCAATTTTTCCAAGCCCGGCCGCCAGTGACATGTCAAATTTATCCAATACCAGCGCCCGGTAAGCATCGGCATCATGGCCATCGGGAAGCCGCACGGCGGTCACCGCATTGGAATATTCTGATGGATTACGGCACTGGATTTCAAACCCCCAGCTTTCAACCGCCGCCCGGGTTGCCGCTGCAAGACGGGCATGGCGCGCAAAGACATTCTCAAGCCCCTCTTCGCGAAGCAGCACAAGGGATTCGCGCAAGCCATAGAACAACGTGACCGGCGGGGTATAAGGATAAAGCCCGTTTCCCGCCGCCTCGATCATTGGCTCCCAGCGGAAATATCCCTTGGGTAAATCCGAGGTCCTGGAAGCTTCAAGAGCCTTTTCACTGGCCACTGTAAAGCTTAAGCCCGGCGGCAACATGAAGCCTTTCTGGGACCCGCAAATGGTGACATCCACCCCCCATGCATCATGGGCATAATCAACCGCGCAAAGAGAAGAAATCGTATCAACAAAGAGCAATGCATCATGGCCGGTCTTGTCCATAACGCGGCGCAGCGCCGGAATATCCGATGTCACCCCGGTGGCCGTTTCATTATGAACGGCCAGGACAGCCTTGATTTCACCTTGCACATCCTTTTCCAGATATGCGCCAACAGCATCTGCATCAATACCGCTGCGCCAGTCCCCGCCGATCTCGATAACCTCAAGCCCGAGATCTGTGGCAATCGTCTTCCACAAATAAGAAAAATGGCCGGTTTCAAAAATCAGTACCTTGTCGCCCGCTCTCAGGGTATTGACCATAGCCGCTTGCCAGGCGCCCGTACCGGAGGATGGAAAGATCATCACCGGCTGCATTGTCTTGAATATGGATTTCAGATCCTCGGAAATCTGCGCCGCCATCTGTGCAAATACAGGACCCCGATGATCGAGCGCCGGCATTGACATGGCCTTGGCAACACGGTCAGGTATGATGGTGGGACCAGGAACTTGTAAAAAATAGCGACCAGGAGCAGGAGTGGGCATATAAAAACCTCTTGATGGTGATACTCAAATGGGGCATTGATAAAGATCATACCAAAAGCGTATGAGAACCTCGTGATTCATAAACATATCTCAAATAATCATCAATACGGATTCTCCTGCCTTCAATTTGCCACAGCTTTCTGGCATGGAAACTGGCAAATTCGGGGTTAGGGACTGTTCTTGCACCGCATCAGCTTGTATATAGAGTGTAGCTCACATGCATGGGTCCAATATGGTATTATGAACATGAGAAAAATCAACAGCTTATAGCCAATCTGGCGCTGAAATTGGCAACAGGCCTGTTTTCTCGTGCAGCGAAACAAGTTTAGGTGGGTATCATCAGTATCATGACAAACATGACAATCAGCCGACGAGTCATTTTTCGGTGCATCATCTTCGGTCTGGGAGCCGCCGCGCTTTCAGCCTGTTCCTCGAACGCCAATATCAAGCAGACTTATCCGGTGAAACAACGGGGAAAAACCTACCAGAGCGAGAAAGATTTCCTCGTCAAGGGCAAGCTGTTCGGCGATGAAGGCGGTTTGCTCAAGGGCAAGAAAAAGAACAAGAACGGCGGCGGCGGTATTGGTGTAAACGGATATCTGTGGCGCGCCTCTCTGGACACGGTATCGTTCATGCCGCTCAAATCTGCCGATCCTTTTGGTGGTGTGATTATCACGGATTGGTACGTTTCTGACAAAACGCCGAACGAAAGACTGAAACTCACGGTTTATATTCTGGACCGGCGGCTGCGTGCAGATGCCGTTCGGGTTTCTGTTTTCAAACAGCGTCGCCGCGGCGGCTGGCGCGATGCACCGGTGGGAAAAGAGACCGCGCGCAAGATTGAAAACCAGATTTTGACCCGGGCGAGACAATTGCGTATTTCCAATCTTGACTGATATCCTAAGATTTTAAGGGGCTGATCTTTTGACATTAGAGCGTTACAACGCCCGTATCTGCGAGCCGCGCTGGCAACAGGTATGGGATAACCAGCAGGTCTTTCAGGCGCGGGAAATACCAGGCAAACCCAAATACTATGTCCTGGAAATGTTTCCCTATCCATCAGGCCGCATCCATATGGGCCATGTGCGCAATTATGCCATGGGGGACGTGGTTGCCCGGTATAAACGCGCCAGGGGGTTTAATGTCTTGCATCCCATGGGCTGGGATGCCTTTGGCATGCCGGCTGAAAATGCCGCCATGGAACGTGGCGTTCATCCAGGTGAGTGGACCTATGCCAATATTGACGCCATGCGCACCCAGCTCAAGCTCATGGGTCTATCACTTGACTGGTCGCGCGAATTTGCCACCTGTGACCCGGAATATTATCGCCATGAACAAGCCATGTTCATTGATTTCCTGGAAAACAACCTGGCCTACCGCAAGAAATCACGCGTCAACTGGGATCCGGTTGACAATACGGTTTTGGCCAATGAGCAGGTTATCGACGGTTGCGGCTGGCGCTCCGGCGCACCTGTAGAGCAACGCGATCTGTCCCAGTGGTTTCTTAAAATCACCGATTACGCCGAAGATCTGCTGGATTCCCTTGAAAATTTGAAAAGATGGCCGGACAAGGTCCGGGCCATGCAAGGAAACTGGATTGGAAAATCCCAAGGGCTTCTTGTCCGCTTTGCCTTTACCCCGGACCCCCGGCTAAAAAAGAATCAAACACTTGATATCTACACAACCCGGCCCGACACGCTTTTTGGTGCCAGCTTCTGCGCCCTGTCTCCTGAACACCCGGTATCTCAGGCTCTGGCCAAAGAAAGCCCGGAACTCGCCACCTTTATCCGTGAATGCCAGCAATTGGGGACAAGTGAAGAAGACATAGAAAAAGCAGAAAAACGCGGTTTTGACACAGGATTGAAAGTTATCCATCCCTTTGACAAAAACTGGCAACTTCCGGTTTATGTCGCCAATTTCATCCTGATGGATTATGGCACCGGCGCCATATTCGGTTGCCCGGCCCATGACCAGCGCGACCATGATTTTGCCAAGGCATATGATCTTGATATTACCCCCGTGGTCATCCCCGGAGATGCTGATCCTGAAACCTTTTCCACCGATGAAGCCCCCTATACTGGACCGGGCAAAATCTTCAATTCACGCTTCCTGGATGGGCTTGATGTTGAATCGGCCAAGGAACTGGTGGCGGAAAAACTTGAGGCTAAAGGCATCGGCAAACGCCAGACCAATTACCGTCTTCGTGACTGGGGCATCTCAAGACAGCGCTATTGGGGTTGCCCGATTCCCATTATCTATTGCCCTGATTGCGGA
>CAZHLV010000183.1:0-4344 GCA_964533415.1 uncultured Hyphomicrobiales bacterium | reverse complement strand
TATTCAAAACTGGGATTTTGCCCGAGATCTTGCAACTGAGCGATACCATTATTGCGCCGAATGCATTGATATGTGAGAGCTATGGAGACAAGACGTGCCTGCTTCTGGATCCGTCCTATACATCCTTATGTGATGATTTTTCGCATTTTGACGAACCGGGGAAAATCGATATGGTTTTCAGCGGCACGCGCAGCCACCTTGACGATCTAGAGTTCATTGCCGAAGCTGTCCTTGCGATATGCAAACGCTACAAACATGTTTCCTTTACAACCTTTTTGGGCAAATACGCCCCCGGAAACCTGCAAGACACTGAAAACATTATCCACCGCAGGCCGGTATCATGGAAGGAATTCAAAAGAAACCAGAAAAAACAGTTTTTTCACATTGCCCTTGCCCCTTACAAGGATACAAGGTTCAATCGCGCCCGTTCGATCAACAAGCTGTTCGATCATGCCGCTTTTGGCGCCGCCGGGATTTATTCCGACATGCCGCCATTATCCACGGCTATTGAACACGGAAAGGAAGGGTTGCTGATCCGGGAAGATACCGGGGCCTGGTACACGGCCATGGAGAACCTGATTACCCGGCCTGAAAAGGCGCATTACCTGGCAATGGCCGGAGCAAAACGGGCTGGATCACTTGGCGATCCTGCTCGTGTCCGCCGGTTTTGGTGCGAATATTTGCAGATTGAATAAAATTGGAGCTGCTTGAGTTAAAATACTCGTGCAAAATTTCTGTGTCATGTAAAATTCTGTGCCATATAAAGGAGGTATTATCGTTTTAAGGATATATTCATGACTTCAGGAGCTGTACCACAAATAACGGATGGAAAGCACGAATTAAGAGAGGCTTTACGTGCCAGCAGCGGTGCATTCATTGCTACGGGTATTTTCAGCTTTGTAATTAACATGCTTATGCTGACCGGTCCGTTGTTTATGCTGCAAATCTACGACCGCGTGTTAACCAGCCGGTCCGAGCAGACTCTGGTTGCCCTGTTCATTCTGGTTGCCGGCCTGTTTGCGATACTCGGCATGCTTGAACTGGTGCGCTCGCGCATTCTGGTGCGGATAGGAACTCGTCTGGATGAGCAGTTGAGCGGACGGGTATTTGAAGCGGTAATGCGCCAAAGCCTCAACCCGGCACGTGGTGCAGCCACGGGGGGAGCCCTGAAGGAGCTTGATGTTCTGCGGCAGTTTCTGACCGGGCCCGGCCCTGTCGCCTTGTTCGATTCGCCATGGGTTCCCGTCTATATCGCGGTAATTTTCATGTTTCACTGGACGCTTGGCGTTCTTGCGGTCATCGGGGCAACCATGTTGTTCATCGTTGCCATTCTCAACGATGTCATGTCGCGCAAGCCCATGGGAGAGGCGAATACCGCCCTGGGGAAGGCGAATTATATCTCGGAGGCGGGGCGGCGCAATGCTGAAGTGCTGTCGGCCATCGGGATGATGGACAATTTCAGGAACTTGTGGGAAACCGATCATAACGAGGCGCTTAACAAACAGGCTCAGGCCAGCGACAGAACCGGTGCGCTCACCGCGTTTTCCAAGTCAATGCGCCTGTTTTTGCAATCGGCAATGCTGGCGGCGGGGGCAGCGCTTGCGATTCAGCAAATCGTTACCCCGGGCATAATGATTGCCGCCTCGATCATTTTGGGCCGTGCGCTGCAACCCGTGGAGCAGGCCATCGGCCATTGGCGTGGCATGATCCGCGCTCATCAGGCCTACCGTACTTTGAAGGGGCTATTGCGGGCGACACCGCCTTACCGAAAAAAAACGGCGCTGCCGGCGCCCAGGGGGCAGCTTCTGGTCAAACAGATCAGGGCCGTGGCGCCCATGACAAACAAACCGATTCTGGGTGGCGTCAATTTCAACCTCAAACCGGGGCAGGTGCTTGGCGTTTTAGGGCCCAGCGCATCGGGCAAATCAACGCTGGCGCGGATCCTCGTTGGGGTATGGCCGATTACTGCGGGAGAGGTGCGTCTTGACGGCGCCACGCTGGATCAGTGGACCCCGGTTGAGCGGGGTAAATTCCTGGGCTATCTGCCACAGGACGTCGAGTTGTTCAATGGTACGATTTCCCAAAATATCTGCCGTTTTGAACCCGATGCGGAACCTGAGAAGATCATCAAGGCCGCACAGCGCGTAGGGGTTCATGAAATGATCCTGCAATTGCCCAATGGTTATGATACTGTGCTCAATAATCTGGGCGGCAATATTTCCGCCGGTCAGCGCCAGCGCATCGCACTGGCGCGCGCCATTTATGACGACCCGGTTCTTGTTGTTCTTGATGAACCCAATTCCAATCTTGATGCCCGCGGCGATGAAGCCTTGTTGCAAGCGGTTAAGGGCATGCGCGAACGGGGGCAGGCGGTGATTGTAATTGCCCACCGGCTGAGCGTGCTGGCGGCAGTTGATCTTTTGCTGGTTCTGGAGGCGGGAGAGCAACGCGCTTTCGGGGCAAGGGATGATGTGCTGGCAAAACTTGCCAAAAAACAAAAGGAAATACTGGCAGCGCGTCAACAGGGGGGCAAGAAATGAATGTCTCTGCTAAGCCATGCCGGCGAACTGGTCCGTGGATCATTTTTGGCCTGTTGATTGTTTTCGGGTTGATCGCAGGTCTCGGGGCCTGGGCGGGCATGGCTTCCATCGGCGGTGCGGTCATCGCCTCAGGCGTTGTTACGGTTGAGACAAGTGTCAAGACAGTTCAGCATCTTGACGGGGGTATTGTCCATGAAATCTTGGTGAAGAACGGCGATGAAGTTAAATCCGGCGATTTGCTGATCCGTCTTGATGATACCAATACCAGGGCAAATCTGGGTATTGTCAAGGGAAACCTCAACGAGTTGATTGCCCGCAGGGCGCGGCTTGAGGCTGAACGGGATCATAAGCAGAAAATTGAGTTTCCTGAAGTTTTGACGGCTTCCAAGTCGCCGGAAATCATCAAAATTCTTGATGGTCAGAAAGCCTTGTTCGAAGCACGCAAGACAACCATGGACGGGCAGATCCAGCTATTACGGCAAAAAATCTTTCAGTATGAAGAAGAAATCAAGGGATTAAAAGCGCAGCAAAAATCCAAGGAACAGCAAAGCAAGCTGATCCGGGAGGAGATTGAGAGCATCAGGCCGCTTTTTGAGAAGGGACATATAACCCGTAAGCGCATGTTGGCCCTGGAACGCGAAGCGGTCAAGCTGGAGGGCGAATACGGTACGCATATCAGCGATATCGCCAGGACGCGCAGCAGTATCGGGCAGACAGAACTGGAAATCATACAACTCAAAAATAATTTTCGTGAAAAGGTTCTGGCCGAATTGCGCCGGGATCAAAAACAGTTCATAGAGCTGGAAGAACGGGAATTTGCTTTAAAGGAAAAACTGCGCCGGGTTGATATTCGTGCGCCCAGAACGGGTTTTGTGCATAACCTGAATGTGCATACAATCGGCGGCGTGGTATCACCGGCGGCGCCAATCCTCCAGATTATTCCAGAAGGGGACCGGCTTATTGTCGAGGCGCGGGTGCAACCGACAGATATAGACCAGGTCAAAATTGGCCAGATGGCGATTGTGCGCATTTCGGCCTTTAACGCCCGCTCGACACCGGAGATGAATGGCAAGGTTATCAATATCTCGGCTGACAGTATCGTGGACAAGGCTACCGGCAAATCTTTTTTCCTTGTAAATCTGGAAATTCCAGATAGCGAGACCATAAAACTCGGCAAGAAAAAGCTCCTGCCCGGAATGCCGGCAGAGGCATTCATCCGCACCCAGGACCGCACCGCGATCAGCTATCTGCTGAAACCCCTGATGGATAGCCTCAATCGCACGTTCAGAGAGGAATGAGAGAAGATCAAAATAACCAGAATACATAAAGGCTTCAAATCCTGAACAAGGCAAACTCAATTGCAATTACCAAGATCTTTTGTATATCTTGGGGATACGCGGCCAGAGCGCTTCCGAAAAAGTGGGAACCGGTTTTCCGATAAGAAGTGCGGTAAAAACAAGGAGTGAGAGACCGGTTTTGATTCAGTCAAAACCGGAAAATCTCTAGATCAACCTGCATTCAAGTGGAATCACTTGAATGCAGATAAGTTGATCGACATAAAGTAGACAGAGCAAGCATCAACATAGACAGGCTTAACTTTAGGTTTATAAATTCGTCGGCAATCAAAAGTACTTTGTGTGACATTTGTATGGAGAGTGATATCATGGCTGTTGTTTCTGATTATACAGCATTAATATCGGGATATAGCTGGAACGGAATGTCGGAAAATGGCACGCCGGTCTTTATCAGTTATTCTTTCATGGAAGACAGTGAAGTCCCGAGCCTAACTGAATACCAGCCCTAT
>CAZHLV010000182.1:0-5446 GCA_964533415.1 uncultured Hyphomicrobiales bacterium | reverse complement strand
ACGTAAATTGTGGCATAATCAGTATCGGCGGCGGTCGTGGCTGGGTTCAGCAGGTTATTCATCAGGCATCTCCTATGTCAGCTGTTTAGCGAAACCGGCAGTTTACAACCACCGACCGCCGTTTACCTGCATAGGATCTTGGCCTTTGCCCCCTTCTTCTTTGACCGGATAATCTCCAGCAGTTTTTCCCGGACGGCCTGCTGCTTGTTGGGATTGGTGATCTTGTGACCGAAGCTGTCCTTGACATAAAACACATCCACGACCTTTTCGCCATAAGTGACGATATGGGCCGAGCCAATGTTGAGATTAAGCTCAAACAGCCCCTGGGTGAGGGCATAGAGCAAGCCGGGGCGGTCAAGACCATTGACCTCGATCAGGGTGAAGATATTCGACGAATCATTGTCGATGATGACCTGGGGCGCAATGGAGAAGGCCCGGATGGAGCGTTTTGCAGTGCGGCGGCTCTTGAGAATATCTTCAAGACGGACCTTGCCGCGCAGGACATCTTCAACGGTTTTCGCCACCTGGGCGGCCCGGCGGTTTTCATCGGCGTCATCATCGAACTGGCGGTAGATCGTAATGATATCAAGGGCAAATCCATCTGAAGTCGTGTATACCTGCGCGCCGGAGATATCCGCGCCACTGGCGGCGCAGGCCCCGGTGATAATGGCCAGCAGATGCGGGTGGTCGGGGGTATAAACGGTCAACTCCGTTACCCCCTGGAAGGCATCGGTGTTCACGGTGATGGTTACCGGCGCTTCTTGCGCCCGCGCCTCGCGGATCAGCCTGGCATGGGCAATCTGTTTTTCGAGGGGCACGCTGAGCAGATAAGCCTCGTAATGGCCATTCAGCACGAGGTCGATATCGGCCTTGCTCCAGTCCTCAAGGGCCTCCCCGAGCGCCTGCCGCGCCGATTCGGCGCGTTCCTTGCGGCTGATCTTGGTGATGCCGCCGCCCAGCAGGGGTTCGGCTTCATAAAACAAGGTGCGAAGCAATTGCCCCTTCCAGCCGTTCCAGACCCCGGGGCCGACCGCCTTGATATCGGCAACGGTGAGAATCAGGAGCAGCTTGAGGCGCTCCGGGCTCTGCACCTCATGGGCAAAATTCTGGATGGTCTTGAAATCATGCAGGTCACGTTCCTGGGCCACCCGGCTCATGAGAAGATGGTTTTCCACCAGCCATGCGGCGGTTTCCGTCTCGCCCGGCTCCAGGCCAAGGCGGCGGCCAAGCCGCTTGACGATCCGCGCCCCGGCAATCGAATGGCTCTCGGGCCGCCCCTTGGCGATATCATGGGCAAAAACGGCCAGGAAAAGCGCCTTGCGGTTCTGGATGGTATGAATGACCGCATCGGCAAGGGGGTGCTCATCGGTCAGCTCGCCGCGCTCGATTTCCGAGAGCACCCCGAGGGCGCGCAACAGATGTTCATCAACCGTGTAATGGTGGTACATGTTGAACTGCATCAACGCGACGATACGGCCAAAATCATAGATAAACCGGCCCAGAACGCCGGTTTCGTTCATGTTGCGCAAGATGGTTTCCGGGTCGTTCTGGGTGGTCAGGATCTCTATGAACAGGCGGTTGGCCTCGCTGTCGTGGCGCAGGGATTTGTCGATCAGCTTCAAGGAACGGGTGATCTGCTTGATGGCCTTGGGATGGAGCAGGAGGTTATGCCGGTCCGCCAGGTAAAAAAAGCGGATCAGATTGACCGGGTCCTTTTCAAAGACATCTTCAGAATCGATATTGATCCGCCCCTTGTCGATAATGAAACCGGGTTCCGAGAGCTGCTTTCGTCCCTTCAGGCGCCAGGACTTGAAAAACCGGGTCAGGCCGGGGGTCTCCTTGGCCTCTTCAAATTCCAGCGCGGCGCAGATGATGCGGGTGAGATCGCCAACGCTCTTGGCGATGAGAAAATAATGCTTCATGAAGCGCTCGGTAGCCGAAAGGCGCCCGCGCGCGGTATAGCCAAGGCGTTCGGCAAGCTCCGTTTGTACCTCGAAGCCAAGGCGCTCCTCGGCCCGCCCGGTGAGAAAATGCAGATGGCAGCGCACCGCCCACAAGAACGCCTCGCATTTGGCAAACAAAAGGCGCTCCTCGCGGGTGATGATGCCGCGCTGTTCAAGCTCGGCATAACTTTCCACATCATAATGGGCGCGCACGATCCACATCAGGGTGTGCAGATCGCGCAAACCCCCCTTGCCCTCCTTGATATTGGGCTCAACCAGATAACGCGATTCGCCTTGCCTTCGATGGCGTTCATCGCGTTCTTCCAGCTTGGCGGCGACAAACTCGGCGCGAGTCCTGGCGACAACCTCGGCCTGGAATTTCGTGCTCAACTCGTCAAAAAGCGCAATATCGCCCCACAGGTAACGCGCTTCAAGGATCGAGGTGCGGATGGTATTGTCGGCCAGCGAAAGGCGGATGCATTCAGAAACGTTCCGCGTGGCGTGCCCCACCTTGAAGCCCAGATCCCAGAGCATGTAAAGCATGTATTCCGCCACGCTCTCGCACCAGGCGGTCTGCTTGTAGGGAAACAGAAACAGCAGGTCTATGTCGGATCCCGGCGCCAGAAGCCCGCGCCCGTAGCCGCCGATCGCCACGATGCAGATGCGTTCGGACGAGCTGGGATTGGTGGCCCGGTAAATATGGGTTGTGGTGAAATCATAAAGGATGCGCAGCAATTCATCCTGGAACCAGGACAGGTTGAGGGCACATTCCAGACCGCGCGCCCCCGCCAGAAGCCGCTTTTCAGATTCAGCGCGGCTATTGGCGACGATCTTTTTCAAATGCTCAAGAACCGCGCTGCGCATGGCGGTGTCCTGCCCCTTGTACCGGAGGGCCAGGGCATTGAGATCGGCGCGCAACCGACCTGGATCAATCATGGTTTCAGGGTGTCTTTTTCGCTTGGCCATGGGCGATGCTTTTATCATGCAGGTTAAAAAGAGACCATGATTTTATCCATCATGGCACAGAATGCATTTGCATGGATCTATGCAGGCAAAGCTGCGGCAACAGGAAAAATGTCGGATACTGTGATTGCTGTTATGAAATCTCCTGTTATGGTCAAGATTATCAAATTTATGCCCTTGTTGATGCGAAGGGGGCAATCCACGGCAAAACCAGCGGTCCGGCGCGCAGGTTTGGCATTCATGAAGCAGGAGATTCTCATGGCGGATGTGAACAGGCAATTTCAGACAGTTGCAAGACTCATTGTTATCGGTTTCCTGGCCTTCTGGCTGTCTGCCTGCGGGATCAACGCGATTCCCACATATGAAGAGCAGGCCAAGGCCAAGTGGTCGCAGGTTCTGAATCAATATCAGCGCCGGGCCGAGCTGATTCCCAACCTGATTGAAACCGTCAAGGGCTATGCAGCCCAGGAAAAGGACGTTCTGATCTCGGTGGTAAATGCCCGCGCCAAGGCCACGCAGATGAAGATCCCGGATGATATTTTAAGCAACCCGGAAGCCTTCAAGGCTTTTCAGCAAAACCAGAAGGCGCTGGGCGGGGCTTTGTCGCGGTTGCTGGTAACGGTTGAGCGCTACCCGGACCTGAAATCAAACCAGAATTTCCTGGCCCTGCAATCCCAGCTTGAGGGAACCGAAAACCGCATTGCGGTTGCCCGCCGGGACTATATCGAGGCGGTGCGGCAATATAATACCGAGTTGAAAACCTATCCGGGAAAGCTCTGGGCGCAGTATCTTTACAGCGACAACAAGCCGCTGCAAAACTTTACCATAGAAAAAGAGCAGATGGCGGTTCCCAGGGTCAACTTCAAATAAGCGGCGATGGTGATGCTCTCCTTGACAAAACGGGTCTTTTGGCTGCTGGTGCTGGTTGTTTGCCTTGCGCCATTATCAGGCGCTTTACAGGCTGCGCCAGACTTCCCGCGCCTGAGCGGGCGGGTTGTCGATATGGCGGATTTGCTCAGCCCGGCGCAAGAGGCGGATTTAACGGCAAAACTCAAAGCGCTGGAGGAAAAAAAGACCGATCAGCTCGTGGTGGTGACCCTGAAATCCCTGCAAGGCTACGAGATTCGTGATTTTGGCTACCAGTTGGGGCGGCATTGGGGGATTGGCCAAAAGGACAAGAATAACGGCGTTCTTCTGGTTATCGCGCCAAAAGAGCGCAAGGTGGCGATCGAGGTTGGCTACGGACTTGAGGGGGTGTTGACCGATGCGCTGACCAAAATCATTATCGAGAACGTCATTTTACCGAAATTCCGCGCCGGGGATATGGCGGGCGGCATCATGGACGGGGTCAATGATATCATCGCGGCTCTGACCGGCAATGCCCAGATGGTTGCCGCCAGGGGACAACCGGCAAGCGAGGCGCCGTTCTGGTTTGTTTTTGTATTTGTCCTGTTCTTGATGGTGACGATGATGGTGTTCCAGGCCTTCCGGGGCGGCGGTTCAGGGTCTGGCTCGGGAGGATGGAGCAGTGGCTCATCGGGCGGCTGGAGCGGCGGCGGTGGTGGATTTTCCGGCGGCGGCGGTTCTTTTGGCGGCGGCGGCTCATCTGGAGGGTGGTAGGTATCATGGTGGAATTGAGCCGGGCAGACCGGCAACGGATAGAAACGGCCACGCGCGAAGCTGAACAGCATACCAGCGGTGAAATCGTTACCGTCATGGCGCAACGCAGCGATGATTATCAATTCATCCCGGTGCTGTGGGCAACGCTGGCTGCCCTGTTTGTTCCCATGCCCCTGATCTTTTTGACCAGCCTGCCGGCGGACCTGGTCTATCTCGTCCAGTTGACGGTGTTTGCGGTTTTGTTTGTGCTTCTGCGCTGGCCAGCCCTGCGTCTGGCGGTAACGCCGCGTTCCATTAAAAGGCAGCGGGCGCACCGCCTGGCCATGGAGCAATTCCTGGCCCAGAACATTCACATGACCGATCAGCGGACCGGGGTCTTGATTTTCCTCTCAATGGCCGAGCGCTATATCGAGATCATTGCCGATCAGGGGATTTATGAGAAGGTGGATAAACAGATCTGGGATAAAACCGTGCAGGCCATGTCAGCCCATATCCGGCAAGGGCAGATTGCAGACGGGTTTGTCGAGGCTGTCTCGTCTTGCGGGCAGGTTCTGGCCAGGCATTTCCCGCCCGGCAGCTCCAATGTTGATGAACTGCCCAACACGATCATCGAAATATAAGAGCCTGCCCCCCAGCGGCAATCTGGCCAAGCCCCGTGCGACGGGCTGTACCGGCGCCTTAGAGTATCCGGAAAGGCGGGAACCGGTTTTCCCGGCAAAAATGGCAGTAAAAACAATAGGTTAGAGTCAAGCCTTGATTTAATCAAAACCGGAAACGCTCTAATTCTCATTCTGGCTGGTCTGTACCAGGATGCGTGAAGATTGCAGCGCCTTGGCGAGGCGTTTGTCACGGCCATAAATATCGTTCCGGAAATACACCGTGCCATCCTTGTTTACCCAGGATGTCAGATAGGTGATATG
>CAZHLV010000181.1:0-4851 GCA_964533415.1 uncultured Hyphomicrobiales bacterium | reverse complement strand
CATTCGGCAAGGTAATGAACTGCACCCCAGCCTGGCGTCCAAGCGTGGTGAGAGGCTGGTTGGGGCCGATGATCTCGATCAGCCGCTTGCCCATGTAAACCGGCATGATCGGCGCCGTGGCGCGGATATGCCCGCGGCTGTCGCTCACCAGTACCAGGCGCTCCTGCGCCGTTGCCCCGGAAGGAAGGCTTTGCGCCAGGTCATTCTGGGTGGGATCAAGCGGGACCGGATTATCAGAAAGGCTTGCGCTCAGCCGCCGGGCCATGTTGGCTTCGATAATATCCGCGATAAGCGAGGTGGAAGTTTTGGCGGTATTCAGGGTTTGCTCATGACGCGCGTATAAAAAGGCGGCAATTCCGAGTGCTGACAACACGAGAAAAATGCCGATCATCACCGGGATGGCGCGTTTGAGCGTTTTCTCCCGCGGGATCAGCGTATGGCGGGCCAACTCGACCGCCAAGCCGATCTGCCGTTGTGGATATTGTGTTTCAATGCCTCGTGTATTGGCCAAGATAAGCCCCCCTATCATGCCCGGATTCCGATCAGCCGCACGCTTTTGAATGAATCCATGATTTTCCATAGATTCAAAAGCCAGGTGATTTGTCCAGAGGCTTTTTACAAAAAACGAGCAAAGCTGTTTATTTGCAAGCCTTGCGTGTGTCCTTGCGCGCGCCGTTTCCGGGCCGGGGCAACGGCACGAGCCTGATGGTCAAACCGGAAAACTGTAACGATTTATTAAGCAAGCGATTTGGTTGCGATTTCGTAAACATCGCGGGATAAACCCTCTTGCCCGGCAATTTTTTCCAGCGCCGATCTGGCTTGCTTGCGGCGGTTTTCTTCCAGCATGCGCCAGTTGCGAAACGCCGCTGTCATGCGCGCCGCCACTTGTGCGTTGATGCGGTCAAGCTCAAGGATCCGCGCGGCGGCAAACGCATAGCCTGCCCCGTCGGCGCGGTTGAAATTCACCGGGTTTCCGGTGAGAAAAGCCCCGATCAGGGCGCGTACCCGGTTGGGGTTGCTCATGGAAAACAGCTTGTGCCGGGTCAACTCGGCAACCCTCTCAAGGGCATCGGGCAAGGGCGATACGGCTTGCAATGCAAACCACTTGTCCATCACAAGATGATCGTCTTCCCACGCCGTGTAGAAGTGATCGAAGGCAAAATGCCGCTCCGGGACATCCAGCAAGGCAAAGGTTGAAAGCGCCGCCATCTTCTCGCTCATGTTGTTGGCGTCAAGATAATGCCCGCAGACCCGCTTGATATCGTCTTGCTTGCCCAGCCGCGAGAGCAATGCCAGGCAGGCGCCACGCAAGGCCCGCTTGCCGGCGCTGGCCGCATCGGGTGAATAGGGGGCCTCATCCGCCAATGCGTCATAGGCCTGCACCAGCGGGGTTTCCAGATAGGCCGCGATAGAGGCGTAAAGCGCCTCGCGGGCCGCGTGAATGGCGTCCGGGTCGACATCTTTCCCGATCTCGCGGGCGATATCGCTTTCTCCGGGCAGGTCCAGGAAGGCAGATTTATAGGCTGCTTCCAGGTCATCATCGCGCAGGGTTGCGCCCATGGCCCTGGCCAGCGCTTCACCCTTGCGCGGCTTCTGCCCGGTGCGGATTGCTTGTGTATTGCGTTTGAGCAGGCCCATGGCGTAATCCTGCGCCACCTGCCAGCGGTTGAACAAATCCGTGTCTTTCGCCATCAAGAACGCCGCATCACGCTCGGGCAGGGGGGTGAGTACCCGCACGGGAGCGGAAAACCCGCGTAAAATTGAAGGCGTGGGCTTTTGCGTTATCCCGGTAAAGCGAAACACATTGCGCCTTTGCGTAACTTCAACAATCCGGTCCGAAAGGTTTTGCCCTCCCTCAGGCGCAAGGGTAAATTCCTCTCCCTTCTCGTCCAGGAGCGCCAGCCGGATCGGGATATGAAAGGGACTCTTGTCCGATTGCCCCGGCGTGGCCGGGCAGGATTGCTCGATGCTCATCTCGTAAACCTGCTCACCGGGCAGGTAACGCCCTGAAATCACGAGTTCCGGCGTTCCGGCCTGCGAGTACCACAGCATGAATTGGGAAAGATCGCGTCCGCTCACATCGGCAAAACAGGCAATGAAATCCTCAACCGTGGCCGCTTCGCCGTCATGGCGATCAAAGTAAAGATCCATGCCCTTGCGGAACATTGGCGCTCCCAGAAGCGTATGCAGCATACGCACCACCTCGGCGCCTTTTTCATACACGGTGGCGGTATAAAAGTTATTGATTTCAATGTAAGAATCAGGTCGCACCGGATGCGCCAGCGGCCCGGCGTCCTCGGGGAACTGGTGCGAGCGCAGCAACCGGACATCCTTGATGCGCTTTACCGCCGCAGAGCGCTGGTCGGCGGTGAATTGCTGGTCGCGGAACACGGTCAGCCCCTCTTTCAGGCAGAGCTGGAACCAGTCCCGGCAGGTGATCCTGTTGCCGGTCCAGTTGTGGAAATATTCATGCGCCACGATGCCCTCGACATGGGCATAATCGGTATCCGTCGCCGTATCGGGACGCACCAGGATATACTTGTCGTTGAAGATGTTGAGGCCCTTGTTCTCCATCGCCCCCATGTTGAAGTCCGAAACCGCCACGATCATGAAAATATCCAGGTCATATTCGCGGCCAAACATTTCCTCGTCCCATTTCATTGCCCGTTTCAGGCAATCCATGGCATAGCCGCAGCGGTCCTCCTTGCCCGGCTCGACGAAAATCCGCAACACCACCTCGCGCCCCGACATGGTGATGAAACGGTCCTCGACCGAGACCAGCCTGCCCGCCACCATGGCAAACAGGTAAGAGGGCTTGGGGAAAGGGTCTTCCCACACCGCGAACTGGCGCATTTCCTCCATGCCGCCAAAATCGATCAGGTTGCCGTTGGAAAGCAGAACCGTGGCTTCGTCTCCCGGCGCTTCGAGTCGTACCTTGTAACGCGCCAGCACATCGGGGCGGTCGAGGAAATAGGTAATCCGCCGAAACCCTTCGGCCTCGCACTGGGTGCAATACACCCCGTTTGAAAGATACAGCCCCGAAAGCGCGGTATTGGCCCCGGGGTTGCAGATGGTCTCGATCCGCAGATGAAAGCCCTGCTCCGGCGGTGCGGGAATTGTGAGCGAGGTATCGTCTGTTTTGTAAGTGTTTTTCTCAAGCTGCTCCCCGTTCAGGGCAAGGCTCACAAGCTCCAGCTCCTCGCCGTCGAGCACCAGCGGTGCGCCTTTCTGGTCTGATTTTGCATTCGGCGCAACCTTGAGTTCGCTGACAACGCAGGTTCGCTCCGGGTGCAGGCGTATATCCAGAAAAACATCGCTAATCACCCAGGGTGAGGGGGCATACTCCGCCAGCTTTTTCGTCTTTGGCGTATCCGACGCTTGTGAAATGCTCATGCAAACAACCGGTAAAGTCGATCTCCTGAATCGTCAAGCACCCGGAAAATGAGAAAATAGTCGCAGTCATGCCGCGATCAGGCCACCACCGGGAACTCAGCCGGTTTTTGCATCGGCCTCGCGGCCATAGACATCCTCATACCGGACAATATCATCCTCGCCCAGATAGCTGCCCGATTGAACCTCCACCAGAAGCGCCGGGAGCTTGCCCGGATTGGTAAGCCGGTGCACCGTGCCAATGGGGATATAGGTGGATTCATTTTCACTTAGCAGCATGGTTTTCTCGCCCACCGTCACTTCGGCGGTTCCCGAAACCACCACCCAGTGTTCCGCCCGGTGGAAATGGCTTTGCAGAGACAAGCGCCCGCCCGGCTTCACGCTCAGGCACTTGACCTGAAACCGCTCACCGCGCACCAGCCCTTCATACCAGCCCCAGGGCCGGTAAACCCGGCTATGATAAACCGCTTCCGGGCGGTTTTCTTTTTTCAAACGCTCGGGTATGGCCTTGACATCTTGCGCGCTGTCCCGGGCCGCCACTAAAATGGCGTCGGTTGTGGCCACGACCATGACATCGTCCAGCCCCACCAGCGCCAGGCATTTGCCATCACTGCTCTGGGCATAGGAATTGCGCGTGTCATGCAACATCACATCGCCCAGCACCGCATTACCCTGGTTGTCTTTTTCAAGATGCTGCCAGACCGCCGGCCATGCCCCCAGGTCGCTCCAGGTTGTGGCCAGGGGCACGCATTTGATGTTTTCGGCCTTTTCCATGATGGCATAATCAAACGATATCCCCGGAGCTGCCGCAAAGGCTTCATTGTCAAGGCGCAGGAAATCAAGATCGGTTTTGGCCCGCTCAAGGGCCTTTTCGCAGGCGCTCAGGATATCAGGCGCAAACCGCGCAAAGGTTTCGATCATGGCTTGCGCATGAAACAGGAAAATCCCGGCATTCCAGTAATACCGCCCATCATCAAGGTAACGCTGCGCCGTGGCCCTGTCCGGTTTTTCCACGAACCGGGCAACATCCAGAACCTCTCCCTCGCCGCTCGCCTCGATATAACCATAACCGGTCTCGGGCGCGTCGGGCCGGACGCCAAAGGTTACGATATCACCACGCGCCGCCGCGTCCATCCC
The DNA here is from genome assembly GCA_964533415.1 of uncultured Hyphomicrobiales bacterium. Lineage (GTDB taxonomy): Bacteria > Pseudomonadota > Alphaproteobacteria > Rhizobiales > BM303 > BM303. The sequence continues at coordinate 324 of CAZHLV010000181.1, read as the reverse complement.
CGCCCGGACACTTTGCGCAAAGCCTTGTTTGTCCTGCACCACGTGGTCCGAAGGCAAAAGAAGCACCAGCGCATCCTTGTCTTCGCAAGCCATCATCAGCGCGGCAATAACAGCCGCCGGCGCCGTGTTGCGAGCCTGCGGCTCCAGCACGATGGCATGGGGGGCAATCCCCATCTCAAGAAGTTGCTCGGCCATTAAAAACCGGTGTTCATGATTGCCCAGCAAGGTGGGCGCTTCATAAAGGTCATCCTCAAGCCGCTTGACCGTCTGTTGCAGCAAGGACATATCGCCGGTGAGATTATGAAACTGCTTCGGATAGGCGCG
>CAZHLV010000180.1:0-3096 GCA_964533415.1 uncultured Hyphomicrobiales bacterium | reverse complement strand
GCCCCCCAACCCCATTCTGGTGGTGGCCGACGGGTTATGGATCGGGATTACCAATTCAAAACTCAAAACAACCGACCGTATTCCCATCCGGGCAACGCCAATCTGGGCGCTGGTGGAAAAACGCGTCGATCTGATGAAATCTTCCCGGATTGTCGAAATTGATCTGGAGCCGGAGTTGCGGACATTGACGATCGAGGACGCCAAGGGCAAGGCCCGTGGCCAGTTAACCTTGATTTTTCAAGGCGAGCCGATGGAGCTCAAACAGTGGATCGTCAAGGACCCGCAAGGACTGATTACAACGGTCTCCCTGTCCAATCTGGTGAAAAACAAACCGGCCAATATCGCCTTGTTCAGAATCAAGGATATCAAGCCCAAGCACCGGGGCAGTGTATTGGGTGATGATCGCTAGAGCAACGCGCGTTCAAGCAAACGCACTATCGTTGCTCTATCTGCTTGATGTCGATCAACTTATCTGCATTCAAGTGATTCCACTTGAATGCAGGTTGATCTCGAGCGCTTCCGGAAACCGGGAACCGGTTTTCCGACAAGAAGTGCGATAAAAAACAAGATGTTATAGCCAAGTCTTGATTCAATCAAAACCGGAAATGCTTTAGTGGCTTTTTTTCCAGGACTCAAGATGCTTTTTCATGAAATTGGCGGCGCGCAGATTGGAGTCCCTGGTGGCCAGGTCATCAGCGAATGTGCGCACATGGGGTGGGCGGAAATCAAATCCGCGGCCAACACCGGGATAGATAATCAGTTTCACGTTCCGACCTGCCCGTTTCATGTATAAAACCGCTGTTTCGATGGAGCGGCGGCGCTGGTATTGCTCGTATTCGCCGATAAATACCATGACTGGAATCTGCAACTTGTCGAGATCCTTGTCGTAGCGGTAAACCTGCAAGGGTTCAGGGGCGTTAGGATCCTGCCAGTGGGGATAAAAACTCACATAACAGGCAACATTCCTGTTTTGCCGCTTGTATTTCACCGCCACTTTCAAGGTATAGTAACCACCCCTCGTGTGGGAATAAAGACAGATTTTTGAAGTTGAGATATCCTTGCGGGCCAACAGGAAATCAACGCCGGCATCGACATCCCCTTCGGTGGCCGGGTCATGGGTGAGCGGCAAAGTGTCGATAAAACGCGCCGCGTAAACATCCGGGGCCAGCACCACGAAGCCGCGCGCCGCCATGCGCCGGGCGAGCCGCTGAACGAGTTCGTCAAGGCCGCGCCGGCCATGCTGAAAGAGGATAGCAGGGAATTTCTTGTTACCCCTGGGGCGGTAAAGAATGGCCGGAACCTCGGTGCCGTCTGCCTTGTTGGTATAGGCAAGATGGGTTTCCTCGACCTGGTAATTTTGCGGAACTTCAAGGATACCGCGCTCATACCAATCTTCAGACCACCAGAACTTGTCGCGCAGCGGCCTTGTATTGACGGGCGCTTCCAGAACGCGCCCGGGCACGGTATCGGCGGCAACAACGGGGGCTTTGTCCTGCCCGGCGGCCATGGATATTCCTGCAAATAAGAAGGCGGCGGCCAGCCCTGTTTTTTCCAGTTCGAGTTTCACAATTTGTCTCCCTCTTTTGTTTTTCACGGCCTGTGTTTGCCGGATTATTCTGATTCCAGTTCAGCATAGCAGAATCAGGGAGGTTTGGAATTATAAGGATTATGGCCGTGATTTGGGCCGCGCTTTTTGCGGTTTGAGGATACCAAAGCGATTACGATATTCACCCGCCGCCAGACCGGTTATTGCCCGGAACAGGCGACTGAAAGCGGATACATCCTGAAACCCCACTTTCCAGCTTATCTGGCTGACCGGCAGGCGGGTGCGTTCCAGTAGTCCGCGAGCCTTCTCGATGCGCAAATTCTGCATGTAGCTACTGGGAGTATAACCGGTTGCCGCCTTAAACCGCCGCAGGAAGGTGCGGGGGGCAAGCTGTGCGCGTTCCGCCATGGCAAGAACCGTCATGCCTTGTTCCATATGTCCCTCGAGCCAGTGTTGAAGCGCCAGAATGGCCGCATCCCCATGGGTCAGGGGCGGTCTGAAGCTGCGGTAATTGCGCTGTTCGCGCCCGGCCGGATCAATCAGCAAATGGCGCGCTGTGCGCGTAACGATCTGGGGTCCCAGCCAGCGGTTGATGATAAACAGCGCCATATCCAGCCAGGCCATCAGGCCGCCGGCCGTGACAATATCATGGTCATCAATCAGCAAATATTCAGCATTAAGCTGGGCCTTGGGGAAGGTCTGGCGAAACTCCGCCTCAAGCGCCCAGTGGGTTGTAGCGGGTCGCCCGTCAAGCAACCCGCTGTGGCCCAGCCAGAAGGCTCCGGCGCAGACCGAACACATCATGGCCCCGGCTCCGTGCTGGGCGCGCAGCCAGTCATGCACCGCCGCTTCGCCTTCCCCGCGCGAAGGGTGCAGGGAAGGCGGAAGGATCACCGCATCAAAGAGGCTCATGGCCGGATTTGGCAGCATTGATTTTGATATCTGCGCCACCTGCAGGGCAACATTGCCCTGTTCCCGGGCGATCCGGTTGGCAATCAGGAACACATCTTCAAGGCCAAGAACCGCCGACATCTGCACATGAGGGTAGGCGAAAATGGCGATCGGAATTTGTGTTTTTGGATGGTTCATATGGCGTATATAGCATATTAAATGTCATTTACGCCAATTCCGGTTTGCCTTTGTGCCAGCTATGTTTTGTCAGAATACCAACCGGAGATCTTTGATATGTCATCCACGGCGCTCATCCTTGTTGATATCCAGAATGATTATTTTGAAGGTGGCCGCTGGCCCGTTGACAGCATGAACGCAGTGTCGGCAAACGCTGCCCGTCTGCTGGCCCATGCCCGCAAGAGAGGGCTTGATATCATTCATATCCGGCATGAAATCCTGTCTGATGAAGCCCCGTTTTTCCGTCCCGGAACAAAGGGAGCGGAGATTCATGCCTCGGTTGCACCGCGCACCAACGAGACGGTGATCACGAAACACAGGCCCAACAGTTTTCAGGATACCGGGCTGAAAGCACGGCTCGCGGCGCAGGGTGTTACGAAGCTTTTGATCTGCGGCGCCATGAGCCAGATGTGCATTGATTC
>CAZHLV010000179.1:0-21540 GCA_964533415.1 uncultured Hyphomicrobiales bacterium | reverse complement strand
CCCCGGTAACGCTCTTCGCTTTCGCGCAATTCCCAGTTCATATCGCCGAGAATTTCCACGCTGGATTCAAGCTCCCGCGCCATGGTTTCCAGGTGCCGGGATTGCTTGTTGAGCCGCTGGACCTTCTTGCGCGCATCTGCCCAGGCCCAGGTCGCCATGCCGGTTCCCAGCAGCGCCAGCGCGGCGATGAGCTTGGGCGAGAACAGCAATACATCATTGCGCATCACCAGCCCCATAATCAGGAAAATGGTAGCCATGGCGCTGAACACGATTGCAGCGGCCGAGGCCATGCCGCTGGAGACCTGCTCGCCCAGGGATTTGCTATCTTGCTCGGCGCTCAAACGCGCCCGGATCGTTCGCGGCGAGGCCTCCGTGCGGATGCGCCAGGAATTGCCCGTCCCGCCATCTTGTCCCGGCGCGGGAGTGTTCATGATTCTGTTTCTGGACTGCAAGACAACACCGCTTTTCAAAAGAGAACACGCCGAATCGAAAAAAATCGTTCAGAGGCATTAGGGCGTTGCAGGAGTTAGGATTTTCTTAACCGTAATTGAAAAAATACGCGAGATTTCAGGCCGTGCCGGGCAGTTTTGCCGATTTGCCGGTAAGTTGAAGGAAAATTTCCTCCAGATCCGCCTCATGGGTGGTCAGATCAGCAATCTCCACCCCCGCCTCTTGCAACCGCGCCAGAACCGCGCTCATGGGCGTTTGTGAGGGTTTGTAGCTCAATGCAAGGGCGCCATTCTCATCAAGTTCAGGATCAAACGCCCCCAGCCCGGGAGGGATGGCAGCAAGCGATTCTGCCGGGCGTATGGTCAGGCGTTTGCAATCAAGCCGCCGCAAAAGCTGCTCCTTGGGCTGCGCCGTCACCACCTGGCCCTGGTCAATAATGGCAATATAATCGCAAAGACTCTGGGCCTCTTCAAGGTAATGGGTGGTTAAAACAATGGTCGTGCCGCTTTCGTTCAGCTTGCGCACATAGGCCCAGAGCTGGCGGCGAAGATCCACGTCAACTCCGGCGGTAGGCTCATCAAGAATAAGAATCGGCGGGGCATGAACGAGCGCCTTGGCGATAAGCAGCCGCCGCTTCATGCCCCCCGACAGATTGCGTGTATAGGCATTCGCCTTGTCCGCCAGCCCCAGCGCATCAAGAAGCTCGATACCGTGCCGCTGGGCCTTGGGAACGCCGTAAAGCCCGGCATGCAGGTCAAGCAGTTCTGCCGGGGTAAAAAAAGGATCATAGTTGATTTCCTGCGGCACCACCCCAAGGGCGGCGCGAACCTGCCGCGGTGAGCGGTCAAGGTCAAAATCCCAGACCCGCACATGCCCGGATGTCTTGACCACCAGCCCGGCCAGGATATTGATGAAGGTCGATTTTCCGGCCCCGTTGGGTCCGAGCAACCCGTAAATCGAGCCCTTGGGAATGCTCAGGGATACCGAGTCCAGCGCCGGCCGGCTCCCGGTGTTTTTGCCGCCACGATAGCATTTGACCAGGTCACGCGTTTCGATCGCCGCGCCGTGCGCACCTTCATGGTCCAGTTCAGGTGAAATGATTTTGTCGTTAACCGGATTTTTTCTCATCTGAGTCATATACAACGGGTAATGCAAAAAGAATATGCCCAGTTTGTTCAGCGAATGAGATGAGTAATGGATCAACTGATTTACATAAGCGTGCTTTTGTTCTTTCCCGCCGCCATGGCCTTTGCCGCCGCAACGGATCTTGTCTCCATGACCATATCAAACCGGATCTCCTTGAGCCTGATCGCGGTGTTTTTTGTTCTCGCTCCGCTTTCCGGGATGGGGCTTGAGCAAATGGGCTGGCATGTTGCCGCAGGTGCGCTGTTGCTTGTTGCCGGTTTTGCCATGTTTGCCTTTGGCTGGATCGGCGGCGGGGATGCCAAGCTGCTGGCGGTGACGGCGCTGTGGTTCGGCTTTTCCATGAACACGGTTGAATACCTTCTTCTCAGCACCCTGTTTGGTGGGGCGCTCACCCTGGTAATGCTGGTTTACCGGCACTTTCCCGCCCCCTCCTTTCTTTATGGGCAAGGCTGGGCCATGCGGCTTCACGATGATAAAGAAGGCGTTCCCTACGGTCTGGCCCTCGCGGCGGGGGCCTTGCTGGTCTATCCCAACACCTGGTGGATGAACGGCGCCTTGGGGTATTAAAAGGCTTTATCTTTGCTGTTGGATCGGCGTCCGCCGCCCGCCCGTATCGAGCGGGATTTCCGCCATTTGCGTGAATCATGGTGAATGTTTTGTTATCAATTGATGCGATTTGTAACACTCATTAACCCAAAATTGACAATTACCAAGCCAAACTTCTGCCTGATCGGAACCTTCCGAATCGGTATGCAGTCGAAATTGTCAAGTGGTACAGGTCATGAATCTGGCGCGAATTGTAATATTGGTTATCGCTCTAATCGCCGCAGGAGCAGCGGCTATGCTGGTGAACGGCATGGGCGCCAAGGACCCGCAACAGGTCGTGATGGAACCTGTAGAGCAAGAACGAACCGTTGATGTCCTGGTGGCCTCAAACGGGATTTCCCTTGGCAATGTGGTGGCCGAGGGTGACATGAGCTGGCGGGCCTGGCCCGAAGATGCGGTTCAGCCCCAATATATCACCCGCGATGCCCAGCCCAAGGCAATTGAAAAGCTGGGCGGCTCCACGGCGCGGGCCGAGATCTACCGCGGTGAACCGATCAATGAAAACAAGCTGGTAAAGGCTGATGGCGGTGGTTTCATGTCGGCTATCCTGCCTTCCGGGATGCGTGCGGTCAGCACCGTGATATCCGCCGAAACCGGCGCCGGTGGTTTTATCCTGCCCAATGACCGGGTTGATGTCATCCTGACCCGCCGGGTTGCTGACCCGCGCGGGACCGGCAAGGAGCAGCATACCAGCGAAACCGTTCTGTCCAATATCCGGGTTCTGGCCATTGACCAGACGGTCAAGGAAGAAGAAGGCAAAAAGGTTGTTGTCGGGCGCACCGCCACGCTGGAGGTGCGGCCCCGTCAGGCCGAGTTGCTTGCGCTGGCGGCGTCCATGGGCAACCTGTCGCTGGCCCTGCGTTCCTTGCAGGATGCTTTGCCCGGCGGGCTTGAAGATTCAGGTGACAAATTGTCGGAAGGTGTGAGCAGCAAGATCACGGTTTTGCGGTTTGGCGTAGCCTCCAATGTAACGAGTGCGCGTTGAACAGCCGGAGAGGAAAATATGGCGTATAGAAGTAAACTGGCCCGGATTTTTGGTTCCCTCCTGGTGCTGGGGGCGCTATCGGCTACCGGGCTGACAGGCAATTACCGTGGATTGCAAGCCGCGGATCTGGGCGCTCCGGCCTATGATCTCACGGCGGAAACCCGGCGGGTGGTTATCGGGCTGAACAAGTCGATGATCGTGGAACTGCCGCGCCATGCCCGCGAGGTTCTTGTATCTAGCCCTGAATATGTCGATGCGGTGGTGCGCTCCACCCGCACCTCTTACCTGATCGGCAAGAAGGTCGGGCAAACCAATATCTTTTATTTTGACGGCTCGGGCCGGCGCATCCTCACCCTGGAGGTTCAGGTTGAGCGCGACCTGGCGGATCTGCAAAACCTGCTTGATCGCATGATCCCCGGCAGCCGCATCCGGCCTGAAGCCATGAATGACAATATCATTCTCACCGGACGGGTCATGAATATTGCCGATGCCAACCGCGCCCAGGATATTGCCGCGCGCTTCATCGGTGACAAGGATGGCAAGAAAATTCTCAATATGCTGGCCTCTGAAAGCCGCGATCAGGTTCAACTCAGGGTGACGATTGCGGAAATGCAGCGCTCGGTCATCAAGCAGCTTGGCATTGACCTGACGGCCCTGGGCACGATCGGTTCAAAAATAGTCAGCTTCCAGACCGCCTTCCCCTTCTCCATTGCCGGTCAGGCTCTCTCTGGCACCACCGCCTCGGCAACCAAAACCTATAACCCGACCAGCAGCGTGAGCGGTGTTTTGCGGGCTCTGGAGCGCAATGGTTTGCTGCGCACCCTGGCGGAACCCAATCTGACGGCTGTCTCCGGTGAAACCGCGAAGTTTCTGGCGGGCGGCGAGTTTCCCATTCCCGTGGGCCGCGATGACAATGGCGTCACCATCGAGTTCAAGGAGTTTGGCGTTGGCCTGACCTTTACCCCGACGGTTCTTGATGAAGGACGCATCAGCCTCAAGATCGCAACAGAGGTGAGTGAGCTGTCCAATGCCGGCGCCTTTACCCTTGGCACCACCACCACCACGACCCTTACTGTTCCGGGCCTGAAGGTGCGCCGCGCCAATACCACAGTTGAACTTTCCAGCGGCGGATCCCTGGTCATGGCGGGCCTTATCCAGGAAAACACCAAGCAAAGCCTCAATGGCATGCCCGGCGCCAAGGACATTCCCATTCTCGGCGCCTTGTTCCGCAGCCGGGATTACCAGAATGAAGAAACCGAGCTGGTGGTCATCGTTACGCCTTATGTGGTCAAGCAGGTCTCGCGGGAAAAACTGGCCCGGCCGGATGAAGGGTTTGTTCAGCCCAATGATGCCGAAGCCGTTCTTCTGGGCCGGTTGAATGCCATTTACGGCATGAAAAACAGCAAGGTTCGGGTCGGCCGGTATCGCGGCAGCTATGGATTTATAATGGAATGAAAATGCGGGCAGGAGTTCAGAATATGGCGCGTAACCTGGAACATGGGGCAAAGTGCAGCCGGCAAGGCCCTGCATTGATCTATCATGGGCGATCCAAGGCCTGCCGGACGGTGGTTATCCTTGCGGTTTCACTTGCCCTGTCGGGGTGTTTTTCAACCCGCAAGCAAAGCCTGTACACAGCTTCGGTGAATAACCCGGTTCATGCCGAACGCCACCCGATTTCAGTGCGCACCGGTGCGGTGGAGCTGAAAATTGAAGTCTTGCGGCATATGGCGGCTCTTGGCAGCAGCCAGCGCATGAAAGTGTCGTCATTTGCGCGAAAATACAAGTCCATCGGGGCTGGACCTTTAAGCATTTTGGTGCCAAGAGGCGCGATCAATGAAATGGCTGCCTCAAATGTGGTCGATGATGTCTCGCAAATGATGATCGCCCTCGGCATTCCCGCAGCGGCCATCAATATCACTGATTATCAGGCCGATCCGGGAATGCGCAATCCCCCGCTGGTGCTTAAATACCAGCGCTATTACGCCAGTCCCAGCGCCTGTGGCAACTGGCCTGGCAATATAGCAGCCGATTTTGAAAACAAGCCCTATCCCAATTTTGCCTGCGCCAACCAGAACAACCTGGCGGCGATGGTCGCCAATCCGCGCGACCTGATCGCGCCGCGGACCATGACACCGGTCGATATTCGCCGCCGGATGGTCGTTTACGATAAATATATAAAAGGTGAGGTAACATCAGCCAAACGTTCCAGCGATGAAAAAAGCACGGTATCAAATGTGGGAAGCAATTAACAACATGGCGGGAGGGCCCGCCGAAACCATGGGGTCATCCGCGCTTTCTTCCGGCGCCGAACCGGTCATGCGCGCCATTCCCCGGATTTCCATACAGGCGTTTTGCGAAGCGCCCGAAACCGCCACTATCGTGCAACAGGCAGCAACGGACAGGCGGGTAGCCAAGACCCATTTCAATCTCCAGATGGGCGGTATCCCGGCGGCTGTCACGCATTTCTCCGACAGCCCGACACCGAACCTGTTGATCGTGGAAACCCGGGCAAACGCAGAACAGGCGCTGGCCGAGATTGACCAGTTGGCCCAGGTTTGTGATTCGGGCACCAAGGTCATGGTCATCGGTCATGTCAATGATATTCTCCTATTTCGCGAACTGATGGACCGCGGGGTGAGCGAATACATGGTCGCCCCCATCATGCCCCTGCAATTGATCGACGCCATCGCCAAGGTTTACCTTGACCCGGATGCGCCGGTTCTTGGCCGTTCCATCGCCTTCGTCGGCGCCAAGGGCGGCGTGGGCTCCAGCACGGTTGCCCATAATGTGAGCTGGATCATCTCCGAGCATATGAAGCGGGATCTCGTTCTGGCTGACTTTGATGTGCCTTTCGGAACGGTCAGCCTTGATTTCAACCAGGATCCCCCGCAGGGCATTGCCGAGGCTCTCAATGCGCCCGAGCGCATTGACGAGACCATGCTGGAGCGTCTTCTTACCCCGTGCTCGGAACATCTAAACCTCATGGCAGCCCCCGGCACGCTGGACCGCGACGCCGATTACGAGAGCGATGCCTTTGAGCCTATGATTGATGTTATCCGCCAGACCACGCCGATGCTCACAATTGACCTGCCGCACCTGTGGACCGGCTGGGCCCGGCGCACATTGCTCAGCGCCGATGACGTGGTGATTACCGCCGCGCCGGATCTGGCCAATCTGCGCAATGCCCGGAACCTGGTGGAAATTCTCAAGAAAAACCGCCTTAACGATAATGAGCCCCTGCTGGTCATCAACATGGTCGGCATGCCCAAGCGCCCGGAAATCAGCATTCATGATTTCAAGGACGCGCTGGGCATCGAGCCCTCGCTGGTGATCCCCTTTGATCCGCAAACCTTTGGCACTGCCGCCAATAACGGCCAGATGATCGAAGAGCTGGCCAGGCAATCCAAACCCGCCGAAGGCTTCCGGGAACTGGTGCATATCCTGACCGGGCAGCCGGAAGTCTCCAAAAAAGGCCGCTCAATCCTGCAACCCCTGATTAGCAAATTCTCCAAATTGAAGGGATAATTCCATATGTTTGGAAAGCGTTCAGGAACCCCGGGACCCCATGGCCATAATGGCGCCATGCCGCCACCCAAGATACCGGCAATGGATCAGCCAATCCATCATCCGGCCACCCAGACAACGCCAGGAACAACGCCGCCTCAAGATGCAGCGCCGCAGACCAGGGCGTCCGAAACCCCGCCGATACCGCGTCCTGAACCAAAACCAGTCAAGACGCAAGACCCGGTGGCCACGCCTCCTCCGGCGGTTGAGTTAGCCAGGGAATTCAAGTCTCAAAACCAGTCTGAAGAATATTACAACATCAAGGCCAGCGTTTTTAACGCCCTGATCGAGGCAATTGATCTTACCCAGCTTGCCGGGATGGACCAGGAAATGGCCCGCGAGGAAATTCGCGATGTGGTGACCGAGATCATTTCGCTGAAAAACGTGGTCATGTCGATCGCCGAGCAGGAAGATTTGCTTGAGGATATCTGCAACGATGTTCTGGGCTATGGTCCTCTGGAGCCGCTTTTGAGCCGCGATGATATCGCCGATATCATGGTAAATGGCGCTGACAAGTGCTTTATCGAGGTCAACGGGCTGGTGGAACCGGTTAATGTGAAGTTCCGCGATAATTCCCACTTGATGAATATCTGCCAGCGCATTGTTTCCATGGTTGGCCGCCGGGTTGATGAATCCAGCCCGATTTGCGATGCTCGCCTGCTTGATGGCTCGCGCGTCAACGTGATCGCGCCGCCCCTGGCCATTGACGGGCCGACCCTGACCATTCGTAAGTTCAAAAAAGACAAGCTGACCCTCGACAAGCTGGTGGAATTTGGCTCGATCTCACCCGCCGGAGCGACGATTTTGGGAATTATCGGCCGGGTGCGCTGCAATGTCCTGATTTCCGGCGGCACCGGTTCGGGCAAGACGACCTTGCTCAACTGTCTCACCGGGTTCATCGATCCGGACGAGCGCATCATCACCTGCGAGGATTCGGCGGAGTTGCAACTTCAGCAACCCCATACCGTGCGTCTTGAAACCCGCCCCCCCAATATCGAGGGTGAGGGCGAGATCACCATGCGGGATCTGGTCAAGAACTGCCTGCGCATGCGCCCCGAGCGGATTATCGTCGGCGAGGTGCGCGGCCCGGAAGCCTTTGATCTGCTTCAGGCCATGAACACCGGTCATGACGGGTCCATGGGAACGCTCCATGCCAACAGCCCGCGTGAAGCCTTGAGCCGTCTTGAGGGCATGATTACCATGGGCTACAACCTGCCTACCCGCTCGATCCGCGATATGATTACCGGCTCCATTGACGTGATTGTCCAGGCGGCGCGCCTGCGCGATGGCTCGCGCCGCATCACCCATATTACCGAGGTCCTGGGCTCTGAAGGTGATGTGATTACCCTTCAGGATATCTTTGTTTATGACATCACCGGAGAAGACCAGAACGGCAAGCTGATCGGCGCCCACCGTTCCACTGGCATAGCCAAGCCCAAATTCTGGGACCGGGCGCAATATTACAAGGAAGAGGCCCGCCTTGCCGAGGCGCTTGCCGAGGCCGAGCTTGAGGGCCAGGATCTGGAGTATTCTTAAGACCATGGATAATACAACTCTGGCCATCCTTGGAACCACCGCCCTTGTTGCGATCAGCGCCGGCGGGCTATCCTATGTTCTGTTCTACCCCTATCTTTCCGGCGAAAAAAAAGCCGATAATCGCAAAAAGGCTTTCCAGGCACCAAAAGCCAAACGCTCCAGCAAGGTCTCTGAACAAGACAAGCGGCGCAAGAAGATTGAAGGGTCCCTGAAACGGCTCGAAGATCGCAAAAAGGGCAAGGAAAAATTCACCACGTCCGTTCGCCTTCAACAGGCCGGGTTGAATATCAAGCCGGTTGCTTTTTATCTTTTCAGTATTGCCTTTGGCATGGGCCTTGGAATGGGAGCGCTTAGTCTGGGTACACCGCCTCTCGTGGCCCTGGGCATTGCTTTTGCCGCTGCCTTTGGTTTTCCGCGCTGGGTTTTGAAGTTCCTTCGCACCCGGCGGGAGCGCAAGTTTCTTGAAGAATTTCCCAACACCATTGACGTGATCGTTCGCGGTGTAAAATCGGGCCTGCCCCTGAATGACTGTCTGGCGATGATCGCCGCAGAAGCCCCTGACCCCGTGGGACCTGAATTTCAGGAGATCGTGGAAGCCCAGCGGCTGGGTGTTCCCCTGGATCAGGGGTTGAACCGGCTCTATATGCGGGTTCCACTGACGGAAGTGAATTTCCTCGCCATCGTGCTGGGCATCCAGGCCAAGTCGGGTGGGAACTTGTCCGAGGCGCTGGGCAATCTTTCGCATGTGCTGCGCGACCGCAAGAAGATGAAGGCCAAGATCCGGGCCGTTTCCCAGGAAGCCAAGTCCGGCGCCATGATTATCGGCTCCATGCCGCTGATTATCATCCTGATCGTGAATGTCATCACCCCGGACTACATGACTGTCATGTTCACGACAACCCTTGGGCATATCCTTCTGGCCGGCAGCGCCTTCTGGATGACCATGGGGGTCATGGTCATGCGCAAGATGATTAATTTTGATTTCTAGGGAAGGGCGGTTATGGAGACTCTCTATCAACTTTTCACCGACAGCCAGTCCCTGACCATGCTTCTGGCTGGGGTTGCGGTATTTGCCACCATCGTGTCCATCGCCATGCCCTATTTGCAGCCAAACCGGCTCGGCACCCGCATGAAGAGCGTGGCCGGGGAGCGCTCGCGCCTGCGCAAGCAACGCGACCGGGAGCTTGAAAAACAGGCCATGCGCGGCCTGCGCGGGCAAAATACCGGTTTCATGAAGAGCTTCGTTGACAAGCTCAACCTGTACAAGCTGCTGGCCGAAGAAGGCATTAACGATCGTTTGAAAATGGCGGGCTTGCGCGGCCAGAAACCGCTTATCACCTTCTTGTTCTTCCGCTTCATCATGCCGTTGATCCTGTTTGTCGGCGCCATCTTCTTCTTGTTCCTCGTCAATGACCTGGACCGTCCGGCCATTATCCGCCTGGCCATAGCCGTGGGGCTGGGGCTGATCGGTTATTATCTGCCGGCGGTATTTCTTTCCAACCTGATCGCCAAGCGGCAGCAGGTTCTCAAGAAAGGGTTTCCCGATACGCTCGATCTTCTCCTGATCTGTGTTGAATCGGGGATGTCCATCGAAGCGGCCTTTGCCAAGGTCGCGGATGAAATTGCTTCATCCTATATCGAGATGTCCGAGGAAATGAGCCTGACCACCGCCGAGCTTTCCTATTTGCCCAAGCGCCGGATGGCTTATGAAAACCTTGCCAAGCGCACCGGGCTTGATGGCATCAAGGCGGTAACCACCGCGCTGATCCAGGCCGAGCGTTACGGCACCCCGCTGGCCAATTCCCTGCGGGTCATGGCCCAGGAAAACCGCGACATGCGCATGGCCGAAGCTGAAAAAAAGGCTGCCGGGCTGCCGCCCAAGCTCACGGTTCCGATGATTGCCTTCTTCCTGCCGGTAATTTTCGTGGTTATTCTCGGCCCGGCCATAATGCGGATTTCAAAGGTCTTTTAATCCGCCTCCGGGCGCCTGCACAATTTTGCTTTCACCTGACCGGCGGCGCGGAAAAAATGCAGGAACAAGCCTTCCATTTTGCTTCCTTCACCGGCGAAAATGAGCTACGCTTCAAAGCTGTAGCATCGGTGGGTATCCTGCGGTTTGGCCAAACCGTGCCGGTACTCTATCTTTTTGTTTTGTCGCATCATTTTACCTTAAAACCCTGTACGATTATCAGGGGGGTGCGCTAAGTTTGAAGGGGAATTCACATGTCACCGGACAATATGCAAACAGAAGAATTTTCCAGCCCGTCAACACCGCTGAGCTCACCTGAAGACATGGCAAAAGAAATCGAACGCTTGCAACTCGAAATTGAGGATTTGCGAAAAAATGAAAAAAAGGCAATCCGCAACCGCAAGCAGGAATTGAGCCTCAAGCCCTTTCAGGCCGAACTTATCAAGTTGCAACAGCATCTTGAAAAATCAAACAAGAAAATCATCATTATTTTCGAAGGCCGCGATGCTTCGGGCAAGGGCGGCACCATCCGCCGCGTAACCCGCTACATGAATGAAAAGCACTACCGGATCGTGGCCTTGGGCAAGCCCACCGAGCGGCAGAAATCGCAGTGGTTTTTTCAAAAATATGTTGCCGAATTTCCCCGCGGTGGTGAAATCGTCCTGTTTGACCGGAGCTGGTACAACCGGGCCATGGTCGAGCCGGTTTTCGGGTTTTGCACCCAGGAGGAATACAAGAATTTCATGAAGGGGGTGACCGGCTTTGAAAAAGATCTGGTGCGCCAGGGAACCATCTTGATTAAACTGTATTTCTCGGTGACCAAGGATGAGCAGGCGCGGCGTTTTGAACGGCGCAAAACCGACCCGCTGCGCCAGTGGAAACTGAGCGAGGTCGATGTGCAGGCGCAGGATCGTTGGGATGAATTTACCAATGTCAAGTACGAAATGCTCAAGCGCACCCATACCTCGACCGTTCCCTGGACCATTATCCGCTCCAATAACAAGCAAGATGCAAGGCTCAACGCCATGCGGGTCATTCTCAACTCGGTGAATTATGAAAACCGTAACCCGGATATCGATTTTATTCCCGATCCGATGGTGGTGGTGTCCGGCTCCCGGGAGATTGAACTGATGGAAGCCGATCGCATCAAGACCGGCAAATTTACCGGCTGATCTTCAAGCCGCCAAGGTCGCCGGGCCCTGCCGGATCACGGGCGGCTTTTTACAGGTTGTATTTCTTTATCAAGCGGTAAAGATTGCGCTCGCTCACCCCGAGGGCTTGGGAAATCCGGCTCCGGTGGCCTTCATATTTGGCAATCAGGGATTCGACATATTTGCGCTTGATCTCTTCTAGCGTGGGTTCATGTTCAAAGGCCAGTTGGGTTGCCGAGTTGTCCTGCCGCCCGCTTTCCAGGCCGAGGTGATTCTGCGTAATCACCGGCGCATCGCCCGAGATTATGATGGCCCGCTCAATCACGTTCTTGAGCTCGCGGACATTGCCGGGCCAGTGGTAATGGGTCAGCCGGACCACGGCGTTCTGGTCGAGTTTCTTGCTGATCCGGCGGGAAAAATCATGGTTGTCGATAAAATGCCGGATAAGCTCGGGGATATCCTCGCGCCGCTCGCGCAGGGGCGGCACGGTGATGATAAAGGCGCTCAAGCGGTAAAACAGGTCCGGGCGAAACTCGCCCTTTTGCGAGAGCGCATCAAGATCCCGGTTTGTCGCGGCAAGGATTCGCGCATTGGATTGCAAATCCTTGTTGCCGCCAAGCCGGCGGAACTTCCCGGTTTCCAGAAAGCGCAGCATCTTGGCCTGTATCGCCGGGCTGATCTCCCCGATCTCGTCAAGGAACAAGGTGCCGTTCTCGGCCCCTTCGATCAGCCCTTTTTTCTGCCGGTCCGCACCGGTAAAGGCGCCGCGTTCATGGCCGAAGAGTTCCGATTCAAACAGGTTTTCCTGCAAGGTGCAGCAATCCAGCGCGACAAAGTTCTGCTCCGCCCGGGGGCTCTGGTTGTGAATCTCGCGGGCCACCAGTTCCTTGCCCACCCCGCTTTCCCCGGTAATCAGCACGGTGGTGTTTTCCGGCGCGACAGCCCCCACCAGTTCCAGCACCTTGTTGAGCGCTGATGAGCAACCGCGCATACAGGTCTTGCGCACGGTGCGCTCGCGCTCGCGGCTGCTGAACAAGTCGAACTTGTCGCGCAGTTCCGCCATGTCCAGCACCCGGTTTATGGTCAACTCAAGCTCTTCCATATCCACCGGCTTGGTGAGGTATTCCGTGGCCCCCAGCCGCATCGCCTCAACCGCCTGCTTGATCGAGCCATAGGCGGTCAGGATAATGATCGGCGCCTGAACCTGGCCGCCGGAAAGAATCGTGCGGCCATCGGCATCGGGCAGGCGGATATCCAGAAGAACAAGATCCGGCTCATGTTCAGCCAGATAGGCCTCGGTTCGCGCCCATGACCGGACCCCATGCGCCTTGAACCCCAGGTCGTTGAGCTGGCGCACCAGCAGATCATTGAAGGTCTGGTCATCATCAACGATCAATATTCTCTTTTTAAATGGTTTTTCAATCATGCTCTATCTTTCGGATAATCGGCATCGGGCAAGGTAATGGTGAAGCAGCTTCCCGCTCCCGGCTGGCTTTTGACCTGAATGGAGCCGTCATAGCGTTCCAGGATAGCCTTGCAGATGCTCAGGCCAAGACCGGTGCCCTCGATATGATCGGCGCGGTGGCTGAAAAAGGGGTCAAAGATATGATTGATGTGCTCATCGGATATCCCTACCCCCGTATCCGCGAAGGTCAAGGTCATGATTCCCGCTTTGCTGCGGCCCTCAATGGTCAATTCGCCGCCTTCGGGCATGGCATGGAAGGCATTTTGCATCAGGTTAAGCGTCAGCATGCGCAATTCTGCATCGGTCGCCAATACCCGCAAGGGCGCCTTCCCCAGATTTAGCTGAACCTTGACCTGCCTTTGCAGGGCCTCGAATTTGAGCAACATCACCACATCCGGGATAATGTCGGAAATGGACACAAGCTGGATATGGGCGCTGGGCGGTGTCGAGATGTCCAGAAGGCGCTTGGTGACGATGATGCATTTATCAACCTCGCCATCCACCTGGGAGAGGTACTGGTGAATCTCATCACTGTCCGGGGACTTGCCGGTGATTTTCAGCAGCGCCTGAAGGCCAAGGCGCACCGAAGCCAGCGGATTATGGATTTCATGGGCTATGCCGGTGGCCAATTGCCCAAGTTCGGAAAGGCGTTGCTCCTGCGAAACCTTCACCTGGGCTTCCAGGTCGCGGATTGCCTCAACCACATAGGTTTTTTGCCGGCCATCCCGGGAGACAATCAGGGGGGCAGCGTAAATTTCCACCTGGATTTCACTATCGTCCTGACGGACATGGCGGTGCAGGGTTTTGATCGGTTTTGCCGCCTTTTTGATTTCGTGGAGCGGACAGGTAATCAAGGTTGGCAGGCAGGGCTCGTTCCGCTTGTGGCTGGAGGCATAGCAAAGGGCGCCTTTGACCTTTTTCGCCTGTAGCTGTTCCTTATAAGCGCGATTGGCGAGGATAATCGTGTAATCCTCGTCAATAACCCGGATTCCGTCCGGCACCGCATCAATCATGGATTGCAAGAAAGCGCCCTGCGCCCTGATTTCTTCCATGGAGCTTTGCAACTGCCCGGACATGATATTGAAGGAGCGGCACAGCCGCGCGATTTCATCTTGCCCCTCACATGGAATAGCGCTTTCAAAATCACCTTTGGCAAGGGCGCGCGCCGCCTGATTCACCTTGTGAACCGGAAGGATGACCGATCTTTGCAAGAACAGCCAGGCCGCTGCCAGGGCCAGGAAGACAACGAAAGCCCCGGCCCCGGCCAGCCCGGTGGCGCCTATAAAGGCTTTCCCGCGAATACCGCCAGCTTCATAGTCAACGATCAAGATGCCATTCACCGGATTCTTGCTAATCAACCCATGGCAGACCGCACAGGGTTTTTTGTTGAATATCGGATTTACACTGCGCAAAACCTCGCGCCCGGTCTGCCCGGTGAGGAATCGGGAGATCTGCTTGACCTTGTGCCGGGAAGGCGGACAGGTTTCACATCCAGAAATCGCTTCATGGCTCAAAACCTTGTGAAGCATGCGCGGATTTGAAGAAAACCGGACCTCGCGCTTGGGATTGATAATCATCACCTGGCGAATGCTTTTCTGGCGGCCAAGACGCCGCACAATGCGCTTTAACCCCGGAATATCGCGATTCAGCATGGCGTTTTCCAAAGACGCCTGGAGCAGCAGATTAACCTGCGCCGAGGCGTTTCCGCGCTCCTGGGCAAGCTGGCTTTGATAAAGGATAATCAAAACGGTGAGAAAAAGCGCCGAGGAAACCGCCATAATCACGGCAAGCCCGAAAACGAGTTTCCGGCTCAGGCTTTGCGCAATCCAGCCTCCAACCACTTCGAAACCTTTCATCAGGTTCAGGTTCGTTTCCTTGCCCATCAAGCGTTACCCATACCATTCTACTATGACGTGTAGCTTGAATTATGACAAGATGTCAGGTTGAACTTGTGAAGTCTGGTTACTGGTATCCGTATCAGGTTCAGCTTGCTCAACCGGGCGCACATACCCGGTTGTCGCCTCGATCACATCGCGCAAACCCTCCACGTAGCAGGCGGTAAGCGGTGCAAGCCCGGCATAAAACGGCGTGGCGCAACGCGTCGATACGCGGGCGGCAAATTCGCCGATCCACCGCAGGAGATGCTCATCCATAAACCTTGCCGGTTCTTCAAGGCCAACCTTGGGATCATCCACGAGATGGGCAATGAATTCCAATTGCAGGGACAGGTGGTCATCGCTCCTGCGGCTCCAGTCCCGGGTTTTCAGGTTATAGCGTTCATACCAGCCGCGAATATCGAACATCGGTCCCTGGCGCATGAGGTGATCGTCATCAAACCACACCGATTCGCTTGGCGAGGCCCGTAATTTATAGGTCAGGTAAATCGAGGCGTAATCAGCCCCCAGATCATCGAGCGCCTTTTGCAAGCTTTCAGCTTCAAGTATTTTCCAGCCCCCGTCAATGACTCCCAGTGCCTCTCGGGCAATCTTGCCCGGAGGTTCCAGCGCCATCCGATAACCAAAAGGGTGGGATTTGAGTTCCTGAAAGGCTTTTTCATCGATTTCCTGGCCATGCAGAAAGGCGAAGAGCCGCAGATCAAGAGCCACGGCTTTCCTGTAAGCCTCGACATCAAAGTCTGAAGGCACTGATACGGCTTTTCCCTGGGATGTCATGGGTATTGATACTCACCCGTCCGTTAATGTCTTGAGATAGGCAATGACATCCTCGCGCTGCTGCTTTTTCTTCAGCCCGGCAAAAGTCATTTTTGATCGCCCCTTGGCCTTGCCGCCCCTGGATTCAATAAAGGCCTTCAAGGTGGGAGTCATGCCTTTTTTATCGAGATACTTGTCCAGCATGGCTTCATCCCAGACAAGTCCGGCTTCAGCGGCTGCTTTGAGAAGCTTGCCATATTTGAACCCCGGGAACTGGCCAGCCTTTTTCCCCACGATACCGTAAAGGTTTGGACCGACCTTTTTCTTGCCCCCCTTGTCAACCGTGTGGCAGGCCTTGCATTTCTTGAAAACCTTCTCCCCCTTTGCCGCATCGCCTCCGGCAAGCGTGCTTGAGGGCAATGCAAGAATAACTGCACCGGCGAGGAGAGGCAAAAGCCGCTTTATCATGATCGTCTCCTTTAAATTTGACAAAACAATTATTTTACCTTGCCCTTTTCATGGGCCACGAAACGGATCGACGGGTTGGTCAATTCCGGCGAGGACATGGATTTGACCTGCCGCACGACCTTTTCGTTCTGTCCCACCGCCTTGGTGGCGAATTTGCCGTCATTGATCTGGTCAATGGGTCCCACGTCGAGCACCCGCATCATGCAGGCCATGACGCAATAGGGCAGGCGGCCGGCATCAATCTCGTCAACGCATAAATTGCACTTGGCGACAATATTCTGCTCCGGGATGAATTGTGGTGCGCCAAAGGGGCAGGCGGCCTCGCATTTGCGGCAGCCGATGCACAAGGTTGAATCAATATCGACAATGCCGTCCTTCTTGCGCTTGAAGATGGCGCCGGTGGGGCAGGTCGGAAGGCAGGCCGGTTCCGCGCAATGGTTGCACGACATATTGACCTTGTAGGCGTAAACTTCCGGGAAGCTCCCGCCCTCAATATATTGCACGCGCCGGAAGCGCGGGCCAGGTGGCAGCCCGTTCTTGTCCTTGCACGCCATCTCGCAGGCGCGGCAGCCGATACAATCGATGTTGTTATGAACAAAGCCAAGCTGCATGTCCGGGACAACGGGCGTATAGGTGACCCGCTTGTCCTTGAAATCCCTGATGGCTTGCTTGATGCGTTCGAGGTCTTGTTTGGCCATGGCTAAATCTCTTTTCCCCACAAATTACATATCGCGGCGGAAGACATCGCTGCGCGCATTGGCGAGCTTGTCCCAGCCGGGTTTATGTTCCAGATCCGTCTTGGCGATATTGGCCAGCACGGTGTTATAGGCAAAAGCGCCTGCCGGGCTCGGCGTATCCCGGGTCAGGAAATCGGGGTTGCCGGCCCGGTCAATGCCGTTTTCATCAACATCCAGCCAGACCCCTTCATGAACCACCAGAACGCCGGGCATGCAACGTTCCGTGACATAGGCGGGCAGGACAATCTTGCCGCGATCATTCCACACCTCGCAGGTATCTCCCGTCTTGATCCCCAGCTTCCGGGCATCCGCCGCATTGATCGTGACCTCCTGGTCATAGGTCTCGCGCAGCCACGGCACATTGTTGAAGATCGTATGGGTTCGCCAGCGCGGATGCGGGCTAATCATGTGGAAAGGATAATCTTTGGTTTTCTCATGTCCCAGCCATTCAAAAGGCTCGATCCACTTGGGAATCGCCGGAATATAATAGCCGTATTTGGTTTTTTTCCAGTCCTTGATCTGGGCCAGTTGCCCGGAGAAGATTTCAATCTTGCCCGAGGCGGTCTGGAAGGGGATCCCGCGCTCGATATTATCCTGGAAGGCGATTTGCGGCCTTGTGAAGGTAAACTTGATGACGCCGTGTTTCTTGAAGTTTTTCCAGGTCATCTTGACCCCGGAATGGCCCATCACCTTCTCGTTCCACCAGTGACGCAGATATTCCTCATCCACGTCATCATCCTTGTCGAAATAGGTCCGGTCGGCGCGCGGATTGAACTTTTCGCCAAAGCCAAGCCGATAGGCCAGCTCGGTATAGATCTGGAAATCGGTCTTGCTCTCGCCCAGGGGCTCGATGACCTTGGGCCGGTGGATATAGTAATGCCCCTTGTACCACGGCAGGGCCACGTCATGGCGCTCGAAATGCGTCGCCACGGGCAGCAGCACATCGGCGTAAAGCCCCGACGGGGTGATGGTTGAATCCATGCACACCACAAGCTCAAGTTTCTCGATCGCCTTGATTTCCTTGTTGATATTGGTGAGCTGATTGAACCAGTTCGAGCCTTGCCAGAAGATCCCCTTGATATTGGGCACCACGCCGTCGAGATTGTCCGAGCGCGGCCACAGACCGGCCTCCTCGCGGGTGACATTGGGGTAATTCAGCACGATATGCGCCCAGCGGTCAGACTTGATGGAGGCCCACCACAAATTGGCGTATTCATCATATGGATAAGCCCCGGACTGGGCATGCCAGCCCTTGCCGACCCCCTCGGCCGAGCCGCCAAGAATGCCGATATTCCCGGTCATGGCCTGCAATACATTGGCCATCCGGCTGTATTGCTCGCCATAGGCGTTACGCCCCGGCGCCCACGAGGCTTTCAAAGCCGCCGGCTTGGTGGTTGCATACATCCTGGCGAGCTTCTTGATGTCTTTTGCTGGAACGCCGCAGATTTTCGAGGCCCATTCGGGCGTCTTGGGCTGACCATCATATTTGCCGGCGATATAATCGCGGAAATTCTCATGCCCCTTGGCCCAGTCCGGCATGGTGCCGGCATCCATGCCCTGGCAAAACTTGTTGATAAACTCCTGGTCCTGCCAGTTATTGTCAAAGATGTGATACGCCATGCCAGCCATCATGGCGGCATCAGTGTTGGGCTTGATGGGGATCCACCAGGCATCATAAGCGGCGGCTGAATCGGTAAATTGCGGATCAATCACGACAAATTTGCAGCCGCGCTGCTTGGCCATACGCATGTAATAAAAGGTATTGCCACCATGGAAGGTATAAGCCGGGTTCCAGCCCCACATAACGATCAGCCTGGAATGGGCAAAGGTATCGTCCTCATTCCCGTCCTGGGTTGTGCCAAAATTGATCTGGGAGGCGAAGGTCGTTCCCTGATAGCTGGGCACCGACCATGACGATGTACGGCAGCCGAACATGCCCAGGAAGCGCGCCTGTAGCCCTTCGATCTGGTCCGAGCTGTGCAAAACACCGTAAGACGCGCCTGCATAAGACTGGTCCAGCAGCGCCTGGGGGCCGTATTTGGCCTTGATTTCGGTCATCTTCTTGGCAACAAAGCTCAAGGCTTCATCCCAGCTTACCCGCTTGAACTTGCCCTCGCCGCGCTTGCCGACCCGCATCATCGGGTAGAGCAGCCGTTCAGGCGAGTAGAGCCGCAAGCGATAAGAGCGGCCGCGCAAACAGGCGCGAAGCTGCGGCTCGGCCTCGGTATCCTTGCCGAACTTGCCGCCCCATTGATAGCGTCCGTCATCGGTGGAGAGCCGGACGATCACATCGCCGCGTTTATGGGCCACCAGCATATGCCGCGAGCCGCAATTATGAGCGCAGCTCGTGACCACGGTTTCAAGCTCGTCATCTTTCGGATAAGGCTCATAGGCAAAGGCTTCAGCTTCCCTGGGCGCGGCAATTGGCGTCAGCCCGGCAGCAGCGGCAGCAACAGCCGTTCCCATGAATTGCCGCCGGTTGGGGTTCAGTTTCGGCCAGGAGAAATTGCCCGGCCGATTCTCTTTGTTCTCTCCGGTTTTGAACCCGCTGGTTTTGAACCCGCCGGTTTTGAAATTGATAATTTCGTCGCTGACATCAACAGCCTCATTGGCGGTCGGTTTTTCCCTGAGTGTCATTTGGTTGTCCTCCGGTAACGCGGATCGGATTGAGTTGGTCTTGTCTTGGCCCATTCCGGGGTGCCGTCGACGACATCTTCCATGCCGGGCCATTTATGGCGCGGATAGGGGTAGGACACCCGGTACCACTGGCGTCCGCCATGGCAGCCAAGGCAAACATCCGAGCTTTCTTTCGCCAGTTCTTCAATAGCTCCGGGCTTGAGATAGGTGACCTGGTGGCGCACCGTGCGGAAGGTTTCCGCGTGGCAGGTCAGGCAGCCGTTTTTGGTCTCTTCATCTTCAAAATCACCGCGCACCTTGTGCCAGTCATCCTCAACCCCGTCCATGTTCCGATAGGGGAAATCCCCGTGGCACATCAGGCAGGTCTTCATCGGATTGACCATTTTACGCAGGGTGTGGGTTGTATCGCCCTGGTTTTCCGCGTGGGAAGAAGGCGCCTCTTCGCGTGGATCATTGCCCTGATGGCAGAAATTGCATTTCAGATCCATCACCGCCCTGGCATAAGGCGTGGTCAGGTGGCGCGCATGAAAGGTGCCTTGCGCGCCCGTATAGGTGGACAGGGTCTGATACCAGGCCCGGACCTCGGCAGCCTTGACACCGGCCGGAGAGATGGCGCGAACCTTGCGCTGCAAAATCTCCTTGTGACAGGCCAGGCATTGTTCATTGGTGGCTTTGGAAATGGCCGGTTGAAAATGGATCGGGTCCCACCTGGCCCCCTGGTAGCTCTTTTTTGCCTCACCGGCATTTGCCTGCGCAAATGCAGACATCAACACGAGAATTCCGGCATATTGAGCCATACGCAGGGCACGGCCCGTTTGTAGAAAAATGTTTACCAACATAGCTTGCTCCGGTTTACGGATGAATTCAACCAGCTTTTGAAGGCGGCGGGGCGTCCGGGTTAAGACGCCCCGCCGTCATGTTTTTTTAGCATTCGGGTAAAACTCGGCTGGAAGCCGGGCTTATTTCATGCCCATGCCTTTCATGCCAGACATACCGGACATGCCGCCCATACCGGACATTCCCATGCCGGACATTCCCATACCGCTCATGCCCATGCCCGACATTCCCGACATGCCGCCCTGGCCGCCATAGGTCCACTGGGTGCAAACCCAGCTGCTACCGCCACCCATGCCACTCATGCCCATTCCGGACATGCCCATGCCGCGCATACCGGACATTCCGCCCATTCCGGACATGCCCATGCCTTTCATGCCGGACATTCCGCCCATGCCGGACATTCCCATGCCTTTCATGCCGGACATTCCACTCATACCGGCAGCCGAAGCGCTCGCCCCAGCCATGGTAACCAGGCCGATGGCCGCGCTCGCACATGCCATCATTTTGAATGCTTTTAACATTAGCCTACTTCTCCCATTTGGTTTGTTCCCAATCCCTTAAGCCAGCCCGGATCGGAAATTCACTACCTTCTGAACAAGACTGGTTTGATCAGCCCTCCCCAAATCCTTCAGGTTTCAGGGAATTCCTTGAAATTGTTATTGCTTGTGATGTCCGCGAATGTCATAGGGCGGGTTCATGCCCGGATGCTGAAACGGATTGAACCAGCGCCCCTGATTATCCAGAAAATACAGGCTTTTTGGATAAGGCCGACTTACACCCGCCAGCGCCGCCTTGAACCAGGCTGCATCCTTGGACATAAATGCAATCACCGGCGCGCCAGCCGGGCGTTGGTCCGGGTGAACGCCGGCAATGGGATATGCCCCTTCCGCCTTGGCGCCTGGCGCCGTAGCGGCAAGAAAAACAATCGACATAGCCACCCCGGCCAAAATTTTCGAGATATATCCCTGCATATTCAATTCCTCACACTATCCCAAACCGGCTGAACACACATAGCCACTCGTCACCTAGCAGGTTTTGTGCCAGTTCCTGAAAATAGTGTAACAGCTTGATAATGTTATGAAAAATGCAAGAGCGCGAGAGCCTGCAAGGCGAAGGATTTGAGGAGTATGACAAAATGTCATGGTCCAGCATCTCCATAATCCGTTAACTTGTTGTTAATAGAGATAAATCTGTTTTGTGACAAAATGTCATGCAAACAAGGCCTTGTCAGAAGAAACCAGAACCCTGCATTTTGGGAAACGCAAATCCGGTCCATTGTTTAGTGTCTGTGCGAAAACTAGTTGAGTGATTTCAGTAGGTTGTGATTCAATCGGATTG
>CAZHLV010000178.1:0-13142 GCA_964533415.1 uncultured Hyphomicrobiales bacterium | reverse complement strand
ATTTGTAAAACCTCGGCCCCGGCATCAACCTGGCGGCAAAGATACAGAATCGAGGCTTCAACCAGCAAATCAATGAGTCGGCTAAATCCTTCCTCGTCCCGGTAAGCCCATAATCGCGCTTCTTTCTGGTCTGCCGACCCGCGTCCCCCGACCATGTAGGTCGCCACGGTCCATGGCGCCCCGCAAAATCCGATAAGTGCAGTTTCATCAGGTAATTCACCCGCCACCCGATCCAGCGCTTCAAACACCGGTTCAAGATGTCTAATCACCCCGTCCAGATCGAGATTTTGAAGACCTTCATCATCCCTGATAGCTTCCAGCACCGGTCCTTCACCGGTTTTGAAAGCCACGTTCTGGCCCAGCGCATCGGGAATGACCAGGATATCCGAAAAGATAATGGCGGCGTCAAATTGATATCTGCGTATTGGCTGTAATGTTACCTCTGCCGCCAGCGAGGGAGTATAACACAGTTTGAGGAAATCCCCGGCCCCCTTGCGCACTTCCCTGTATTCCGGCAGATAGCGGCCCGCCTGTCTCATCATCCATGCCGGAGCTATCTTCTGGCTTTTTCCCCGAAGAGCTTGGATCAGTGGTTTTTGTGTATTTGTGCTCATATTCAACTTCTTACAAGTCAGTACGTGAATCTTGAATCTTCTTCATATTGTTTTTTAAATTGCCCGAATCTGTGGATAAAAACATATCCACAGAATTCTCACAGGATTTGCGATCATATGGGGAGAAAATGACGTTCTGCCCTGACCCGAGCCCTGCATCCAGATATCACACTATTTATCAAGCCCATAGAAATTTTCTTTGCTCGTGGCAAAATTGATATTTCTCCTTGATACGAATCAAAGTCGTGAACAAACCCCTGACTTAAGGTTTTTACGCTGTCTTTTTTCACAGGACTCTTTCTGTTAATTATCATGTTAACGAATCTTAATGAAACGTTAACGCCCGCTTGAACCTACAGGTTTTGCACATACCATCCACAAGAATCTGAATGGAATTTCCTTCATGAAAAAGTTTTTCCATCTCCATCTGATTTCAGATGCAACCGGTGAAACCTTGAGCACCATAGCCAATTCAGTGACGGTCCAGTTCCCTTCAGTGCAACCCATACAGCACCTTTATGCACTTGTGCGCACCGATGATGAACTGGCCGGGGTTTTACGGGAAATTGAAACGGCCCCCGGAATTGTATTTTACACCATCGTTGACGAAGATGTTCGCAAAACCCTGGAGACGGCCTGTGATCGTATGAATATCCCGGCAATATCTGTTCTTGACCATACATTTTCAGCCTTGAGAAGTTATCTTGGGGCCGAATCGAAACCAAAGATCGGCGGGCAGCACCGGACAAACCAGGACTATTTCAATCGCATCGAAGCCCTGACTTTTTCCATGACCCATGATGATGGTCAAATGATTTCAGATATTAATTCCGCCGATATCGTTCTCATCGGGGTCAGCCGGACATCAAAAACACCCACATCGATTTACCTGGCCAACCGCGGTTACAAAACCGCCAATATCCCGTTGGTCAACGAGATCGCCTTGCCTGAACCTCTATATGCCGCCACCGATCCCCTTATAGTTTGCATGATCGCCAGCCCGGATTATATTGTCCAGATCCGTAAAAACCGCATGAAATCTCTTAATGTCAAAAACGAAACCTCCTATATTGACAAGCAGGCCGTGGTCCAGGAAATCCGTAATTCGAGGGAGATCGCAGCCTTGAATGATTGGCCGGTGGTCGATGTCACCCGGCGGTCCATAGAAGAATCCGCCGCAACGATTCTCAACATCTATCATGCCCGCGCACAGGATTAACAGATGCAATTGCACAATAAACAATACCCTGTCATTCTGGCCTCGGGGAGCCAGGTCCGGGCAACCCTTCTAAAAAATGCCGGGCTGGAATTTACAATATATCCTGCTGATATTGATGAAGACACCATCAAGACAAATTACCTGTCTTCACCATCCCCGCAAATGCCCGCCCTGGCAGAAACACTTGCCGAGCATAAGGCCAAGGCTGTAAGCAAAATCTTCCCGGACCATTTCATTATCGGCGCTGACCAGATTCTGGTATTGGAAAACAAGATATTCAACAAGCCCGGTTCATACGAACAGGCAAGAACCCAGCTCATGGAGCTTCGCGGCCACACGCATTTGCTCATCAGCGCAGTTAGCCTTGTACACAACGGTGAAAATCTTTGGACCTGCACCGACCAGTGCGAAATGAAAATGCGGGAGTTCTCACCGGAGTTTCTCGATATTTACCTTCACCAATGCGGTAAAAGCATTTTTTCATCTGTTGGCGGTTACCAACTGGAAAATCATGGCGCTCATCTTTTTGATACTGTCAAGGGTGATTATTTTACTGTCCTTGGTTTGCCCCTGATCCCTCTTCTTGAATCCTTGCGAACCCGGAATATTCTTGTTTCATGACTTTAAAATCACCAAAAGCCTTCGTTGTGGGATGGCCCATCGACCATTCCCGCTCGCCCCTGATCCATCGCTATTGGTTGAAAACCTATCACATCAAGGGCGAGTACAAGAAAAAGGCCATCGCCCCGGACAAATTTGCCAAGGCCTTTCTGAAATTGCGCGATAAAGGATATTGCGGCGGCAATATCACTATACCCCATAAAGTCCGGGTTATGGACCTTGTTGATGAAACCGATGTCATGGCCAGAAAGATCGGTGCGGTAAATACCATTCATTTTTCCGGTGACAAGGTTATAGGAACAAATACCGATGGCTATGGATTCCTGACCAATCTGCAAAACTGCGCCCCGCACTGGATATGCCGCAACTCCCATGCCGTCGTTCTGGGAGCTGGTGGAGCCGCCCGCGCGGTAGTGGCGATCTTGCTCGCCAGGGATGCGCAAAAAATAATAGTTTGTAATCGCACGGCAGAAAAAGCGATGGATCTGCAAAAACATTTCGGATCCCGCATAGAAGTTCAGCATTGGGAAAAGCGCAATGAAATCCTTGCCGGTACCGACCTGCTGGTCAACACAACTTCTCTTGGCATGATTGGCAAACCCAGGCTGGAAATGGACATTAATTCCCTGCCCGCCAAGGCGGTCGTTGCTGATCTTGTCTATTCCCCGCTCGAAACCCGGCTTTTGCACGCTGCAAGAAAAAATGGCCATACCATTGCCGATGGCCTGGGCATGTTGCTGCATCAAGCGGTTCCCGGTTTTGAAATCTGGTTCGGCAAACGCCCCGAGGTTACCGATGAGCTGCGCAAGCTGGTGGTTGAAGATCTGGAAAACCGGACATGAAAGTCATCGGTCTGACCGGCTCCATCGGCATGGGCAAAAGCGAAACCGCCCGCATGTTTGCAAAACTGGGTATGGCCGTGCTGGATTCCGATCAGGTTGTACACGAGCTCTACGCCAGGGATGGCCGCGCCGTGGAACCTGTATCCCGGGCTTTCCCGGCAAGCCGGGTAGCAGATATCATTGATCGCCAGAAGCTCGCCAATCTGGTTCTGGATAATCCTGAAGCCCTGAAAAAACTCGAAGCCATCGTTCATCCCCTGGTGCAAGAGACCCAACAGGCCTTCATTCAAAAAATGCAGGCGCAAAACAAAAAATTCGTAATTCTGGAAATCCCCCTGCTTTTCGAAACCGGGGCGCAAAAACGGCTGGACAAAACCATACTCGTAAGTGCTTCTCCTGGCCAGCAGCGCCAGCGCGTTCTTGCCCGTCCGAACATGGATGAAGATAAATTCAATTACATTCTCGCCCGCCAGATGCCGGATGAGGAAAAGCGCAAAAAAGCTGATATCATCATCGATACCTCAGCAGATCTGGAGACTACCTTCAGGCAGGTTAAAAAAATCGTATCGGATCTGAATCGGTCAGGAGAATAAAAAGATATGCGTGAAATTGTCCTTGATACCGAAACAACCGGGTTTGATCCGGTTAACGGTGACCGGATTGTCGAGATCGGTTGTATCGAGCTTGAGAACCATCTGGCGACCGGGCAGATCCACCATGTTTATATCAACCCCGAACGCGATATGCCCGAAGCTGCCTTCCGGGTTCACGGTCTTTCAGAAGAGATGTTGCGCGACAAACCGGTCTTTGCCGAGATTGCCAATGCGTTTTTGGAATTTATTGCCGATTCCCCTCTGGTGATTCACAACGCTTCATTCGATATCGGATTCTTGAATGCTGAACTGGAACGAACCGGTAATCCCCCAATTCCCATGTCCCGGGCTATCGATACGCTGGATATGGCGCGGAAAAAACACCCCTTCGGGCCCAACTCCCTCGATGCCCTGTGCCGGCGCTACGGTATCGACAATTCCGCCCGCCAGCTTCATGGCGCCCTGCTCGATTGCGAGCTGCTGGCGGAGGTTTACCTTGAGCTTATCGGTGGACGCCAGCCCGGGTTGACCCTTGAGCACAACAACAGCCCGGCTGTGCCAAAACAGACAAAACGCACCCGGAAAAACCTCAAGCGTACTACCCCGCTCCCCATACGCCTTGATAAGAACGAAATAGAAGCTCACCAGAAACTCGTTACGTCCCTGGGTGAAAATGCACTCTGGAAATCCTGTTGAACAAACCTTTGCGGAAAATTAAACAGCCCGGCCTTGATAATTTCAAGGCCGGGCTTTTGCGTGCCTGTGTATTCAGATTATCCGGATCAGATTAAGAATCAGCTTCAGCTTCAGGCTGCATCATGCGGTCCTGGTAAAGCCGGGCAAAATCGATCGGGTCCAGCATCAGGGGCGGAAATCCGCCATTGCGGGTAGCATCGGAAATAATCTGCCGGGCAAAGGGAAACAGCAAACGCGGACCTTCGATCAGAACCACCGGTTGCAGGTTTTCCGCCGGAATATTCTGGAAGCTGAAAACACCGCCATAATGAAGCTCTATGGCAAAAACCGCAGAGCCATTAGCCTCCGCCTTGGCCTCTATCATCAGGTCAACTTCGAAATCCTGCATGTTTTCGCCCAGCGGAGTGGCATTCACATTCACGGAAACATTAATCTGCGGCTGTGTAGCCTGATCCTGAAGAACCATGGGAGCATTGGGATTTTCAAATGAAAAATCCTTCAGATACTGGACCAGAACGTGAATCGATGGTTCATTTCCCCCGCCCGCTGCACCGTTACCGCCAGTCGAGGCTTCCGCATTGCTTTTTTCGTCATCAGACATATTAAAAAATCCTCATAAAATCCGTATGTGTACTTTCGCTAACAAGTCTGGAGATGGATATCAAGTCATGGTTTGTTTTTATTCCGCCAGGGCGAGGCCGGATTGGGCGGACCAGAGGGGATATCCTCGACCGTAAACTCACCCTCGATTATGGCCTCTTCTTGTGTCTCATGCCGGTCACCATGAACATATCCGTTCGAAGAGGTTTCAAAATGTGAAGCCCGCACCGTCCCGGAGCGCTTAATCAGGATCCACAAATAACGGGCAATGAAAAGGCGCAGCGGCGGGATCAGCAACAAAAAACCAAGGGCGTCGGTAATAAAACCGGGAGTTAGCAAAAAAAGCCCCGCCAGCATCAAAAAAGCCCCGTGAATCGCTGAATCCACCGGCAACTGGTTCCGGGCCATGGCGTCCTGGGCCTGCATGAAAGTTTGTAGTCCTTGATGGCGCAACATGACAACACCCAGGATTGCGGTCAGCAAGATCAGGCAAATCGTGGGCAAAACCCCGATTTGCCCGCCAACCTTGATTAACACCGCGATCTCGGCGGCCGGAACACCGATGAAAATTGCCAGAGCCAGAAAAAAATACATAACCTCGAATTCTTTCACTTCAAATGAAGAGCAAAGCCAACTCTTGGCTCGCAACTTCACAGGACTTATCTTATATTGGTATTGTCTGTTACAAAAAACACCCCGTTATGCAAAACCATAAAAACCCGCTGCCAAGAGCCCGAAAACCCGATGCAAGACATATTCGATCCCTTTAATCTGATTATCATCGCCATTGCCGTCGTTATATTCCTGCGATTGCGCAGCGTGCTGGGCCGTCGCAACGGTAACGAGAACCGCCCCTATGACCCCTTTACCAAACCCGATGATTCTGGCCCCGGCGCACAGGAAAGCAATGTCATTCCCCTGCCAACCAATCCGCCAGCCAGCGCCGATGAAAGGGGCAAGACGGGCAAAGCCTCACCATGGAACGGGGCCGGAGAGGAAAACTCACCGCTCAATCAGGCATTGCATGAAATTGCCCGCTCGGACCCGGAGTTTGAACCGGAAAAATTCCTGTCCGGGGCCAAGATGGCCTATGAAATGATCGTTCAGGCCTTTGCGCAAGGTGACCTTGATACCCTGAAAAACCTGCTTTCCGATGAAGTCTATGCCGGGTTTGAAGAATCAATCCGCAATCGTGAAAAGCAGGGCGCCACGATGCAGAGCGAATTTATCGGCATTGATTCAGCCCTTATCGTCGATGCGGAAAAAATTGGCAATGAAGCCCGGATTACCGTGAAATTCATCAGTGAGCTCATCCAGTTCACAAGTGACAAGGAGGGCAAGGTTATCGAGGGCGAGCCCGACGTTGTCCGCGAGGTGGTGGATATCTGGACATTTGCCCGTGATGTAACCTCAAGGGATCCCAACTGGAAACTGGATGCAACGGATTCAGCGAACTGATCCCTTGGATGTCAGCTTGGCAAGATATCTGGTAATTTCTGCTTTTCTGCTTGTTGTGGCAGGTGGGGGGAAAGCCTTGGCACAAAAAAATTACCGTCTTGAAAAAACATCATTTTCAGCTCTCAAGGGCTGGAAAAAGGATGCCCATGCACAAGCTTTTTCAGCTTATCTGAAATCCTGTACCCGTCTTCTTGGGTCCGGGGATATCAGGCAAACACGGCCAAACCGCAAGAAATCGGGAAAGAAGCATTACCTGAAAGCCTGCCGGAAAGCACAAAGACTTGGCCCCAATCCCGATGACAAGCAGGCCCGCAAGTTCTTTGAGAAGAATTTCAGACCCTATAGAATTTTGTGGAAAGGCAGCCCGAAAGGCCTGTTCACCGGTTATTATGAGCCGGAATATAAAGGCTCGCGGCAAAAATCAAAAACCTATTTCGTGCCCGTGCTTGGCGCTCCGGATAACCTTGTATCCCTGACAAATGCGAAAAAGCCCAAGGGTTTCCCCCGCAAGCTCACGGCAGCCCTGCAACATGGCAGGAATTTCAAACCACTGCCCAGCCGCGCCGGGATTGAAAACGGGGCGCTTGCCAAAAGCACACAGGCACTTGTCTGGCTGGCGGATCCCGTGGATGCTTTTTTCCTGCATATTCAGGGCTCGGGCCGGATTACCTTGCATGAAGGCGGCTCCATGCGCCTGGGCTTTGCCGGACGCAATGGACATCCCTATAGCTCGATCGGCAAGGCGCTTTTGAAAAAGGGCATCCTCAAGGCCAATGAACTATCGATGAAATCGGTGCAAAACTGGCTTCGCACCCATCCCAAAAAAGCACGCAAGATCCTGCAAGCCAACAAGTCCTATATATTTTTCCGGGAACTGGATCTCGATGCCAATCTGGGCCCCATAGGCGGCGAGGGCGTACCCCTGACAGCAAGGCGCTCGCTGGCCATTGACCGGCGCTATCATGCTTATGGTCTTCCTCTCTGGGTCGATACAAGAATTCCCGGTGAAGGCGGCAAAACCCATACGCCGTTTCGCCATTTGCTCATTGCCCAGGATACCGGCGCGGCCATTAAAGGTGCAATCCGGGGTGACATTTTCTTCGGTACGGGTAAAAAGGCTGGGGAGACAGCTGGCCGGGTCAAGGAATCGGGCCATATGTTTGTCCTGGTGCCGAAAAACAAAAACACGCCAAAGAAGAAAGAAAAGAAGAAAGACAAGTGATGAATCGCAGATACCGGGATTTATCATCCGACGAATATCAGCTCTGGAACCAGGTGAAGCAAACGGCAACCCCCCTGCACAAGAGCTATGCTCCCTCAAAGCCCGAATATGCCGCACCCGGTCAACCGCCTGTTCCCCGGCCGACACCCCCGATTCATCAACTCCCGGCGCCAAGTTTGGCCAATCCTTCCCGGAACAAGGATCATCTCGCCGCACTCGACCGGCGAACCAGCCGCCGCCTCAAACGCGGGAAAATGCATATCGATGCAAGACTCGATTTGCACGGCCAGACCCAGGGCGCCGCCCATCAGGCCTTGCACGGTTTTCTTCATGCCGCACAACGCAGGGGCGCAAGCTTTGTTCTGGTAATTACCGGAAAAAGCGGGGTTTTGAACCGGCTTGTCCCATTATGGCTGAACGAACCGGCCCTGCGCAGCCATATCAGCGCCATCTCGCCCGCCGCGCCGCGTCACGGTGGACATGGTGCCTTGTATATACGCCTCAAGAGGCGCGAGAAATGAACGACCTCCGGATTTGGCTGGAAGTGATTCACAAACTCTCTCCCATTGCCGCCTGTTTGCTCCAGATAGAGCGTTCACTTGAACGCGCGTTGCTCCAGTCTTGACTCAGTTTTCACACCAACAAGGAATTTCTGACGTAAACGCTAACAAGCCACGGCAAATATCACGATTCACGCAACTGATCGAGTTCTGTTTCAATCGCCTTGATTTGCCAGGGAACAGCTTTGGGTCGGGCGATTTGCAATGTTTTATTCAAGCTGGCTTGCGTTTCTTTCAAAAGTTTTTGATCCGCTGTTGAACTGGCAATTAATCTGTTCGCCCTGGCCAGGCCCAGGCGCGCTTCCAGCCACAAGCCGAATTGCTGCTCCGGTTTGCAATTTCCAAGTGCTGCTTCATAATTGGACGATGCGGAATGCAGAAAATCCATATCATCATTCAACTCGCCGATCAGGCGTTGTGATTTGGCAAGCCATATTTTGGCTTCAGACCAGAGACCGGGCTGTTTTTCACGATTGCGTTCCAGCAGGGCATTTTGATAAGCATTCACGGCTTGATGCAAAGTATCGGTATCTTTTTCCTGTTCACCGATCGAACGCAGGACTGTAGCAAGCTGAAATTGCACCCCAGCCCATAATGACGGCATTTTTTCCTGCGTACGTTCCTTGAGAGTTTCGAGGTAATAGGCAGCCGCAATGGACCAGTGTTCGGTGCTGCGCATTCGATTGCCGATAACCATGTGGCTGATGCCAAGCTGATGTTGCAGGTTACTCCACTTCGCTGGATCATCTTCACGAGGGCACAAGGCCAATGCCTGTTCAAAAATAATGATAGCCTGTTCGAGCCTGTCCGTACCCTTTGCCCGACGGCCAGAATCGAGTATGTATTCACCGAGCTCAATCAAAAGCTCCAGGTATTCCGCCTGCCCGGTTTCGATATCCATCAACTCCAGCGCGTCCCGGTAAGCTCCCACAGCATCATTGAAATATTTTTCCTCTCCCGAAAGCTTCTCCTGGCCGGTCATCGCTGTTGCCATTGAACGCAAACAGCAAAGCATTTGTTCATCATCATCTGGTGGCAGCAGGGCAGCAGCGGTTTGAAAATGCTCAATTGCCTTGAGGAAATGCGATTGCAAATATTGCAGATCACCACGTAGCAGGTAAATTTCGGAGCTATCGCCCGCCTGTTGCAAATATAACTCCGCATCAACAGCCCGGCCTTCTTGCAACGCGGTAAAAGCAGCAGCTTTCATCAATGAAGAATTGTCAGTAGCGCCAAGCCCGGCAACCAGTCGTTTATAGATAGCAATCTTTTCCCTGAAAGCCGCAGTAATGAGCCATTTCTTCGTTTCCTGTCTTTTGATGGACTGCATCAATAAAACAAGAACATCCAGGGAAAATCCCTCTTTTTGATGCAGCGCAGGCAGCATCCATGCTGGAGGAGGATAGTCTTCGGGCAAGCGTTCAGTGACATAGGCGATGATTTCCGCCTTGCCTGGTGGAGGCGGAGCATCCGTATTTATTCTCTTCTCTGCCCCCTCAAAGCATTTGGCGAGCGCCGTGGCGCTTGTGTATAGCAGATCTAGAAAATCTTGTTCGTTGATACCTTGCAGGTCAAAAGCAGGTTGCAGGCTTGAGAGCAAGGGCAGGCGTAGATTCTCATGTGATTTAATGCGCCATGCCAGGAACAGGAAAAATGCCTCGAACCAGCCGGGCGCTCCCTCATTGCCCGCAAATATCCGCGCGAAAGATTTTGGAACGCCCTTTATATCAAGCATAAAGACAAGTTCAGCCAGCGTTAAATCCATGGCGATAATCTGCGCACGACCAAGGTCACCGAAATTCTGCTGCTCACCGGGCAGAACGGCGGGCAAAGAGCAGTTTGCGGCATAATCCATGGCAAGCCGGTGAAACCTGTAATAGGTGGAGTAATCCGGCGAGCCGATAAAATTACTTGGATTGTTGTGTTCAAGGATAAGGTTCAGCCCCTCAAACTGGGCGAGCCGTATATGAGCAGCAATGTCAATGCTTTCCGGCAAAGAAAAAAGAGTTGCTACGGATTTGCTGATCCCGTCTTGCGATTTTTCGCCCGGCGTTTTCAGCACCATAGCCATGGCAGCACCCAGCCCGTTTAACGCAAATAGCCGGCCATCACACAAGGGCATAGCTTCTCCCATTCAACTCTTCTCTTACATATAATAAGTCGGATGGTTGAATTATGACAGGCCTTCACTGTGAAGAGCACTTTCAAGCGTGAACTGCAATACCCCAGAGTATCATGGTAACGCTCTGGATATTTAAACCAAAATGGGACATCGTCATGAAAATTTATAATCATCCTGATTTTGAGAAAAAGGAGACAATAACCGGTCTGCACAGACGGGACTGTCGCAAGGCAATATCATGCAAATTTTCGGTCGGCCACCGGCCAGATGACCGGTCTGCGCATTTCTCTAGATCAACCTGCATTCAAGTGGAATCACTCGAATGCAGATAAGTTGATCGACATCAAGCAGTTAGAGCAACGATAGTGCGTTCACTTGAACGCGCATTTCTCCAGCTAATTAGAATAAATCCAGAAATCATCCAGGGTATTCTTGTCCATCAGCCAGATTGACGAATGAAGCTCTTTTTCTTGCTTAATTCTCCTCCTTCCCTTTAAATCGCTGTATACCGTTTGTGTAGCGTTATTTGGGGTCATAATCATTAAGGATAGTAAAAGGCGAAGGAGGGGAAGTCCCCCCTCCCGTCACCGGTCGGGGTTTTCTGATGCCGGGCAGGCCGTTTTTTGGCCTCTGGGCGCAAAACCAAAACTTAAAGTTAATCTGCACGAAAGAGAACTTGAGCAAAAAACCACTCATCATTTGCAGCTAAACCATTCTGCTGTAAGTGCAGCCTACGGACTGACAGGCAGCCAGGCCGCTGGCCTTTGCCTTTTGTTTTTATTGGCGATCACCGGCTCGTGGTACTATGGAGCGCCGGCCATTCTGGTTATAGACCTGTTCCTTTCCCTTTTCTTCGCCGCTCTTGTTTCCATCCGCCTTGCGGCCTTCTTTCTGGCCCCGCCCGAAAGCTGCGGTATTCAGGACCGGCGCCGCCAAACCCGTTCAAATGAAGACCTGCCGGTCTATAGCGTATTGGTTCCGGTCTATCATGAAACTGCCATCCTGCCGCAATTGGTCAGGGCTCTCAAGCAACTCGATTATCCGCAAGAAAAGCTGGATATCAAGTTGATCTTTGAAGAGGAAGACACCGAAACGCTGGAGAGCGCCCACACGCTTGATCTTCCTGAATACTGGGAATTCCTGATTGTTCCGCGTGCGAAACCGCAAACCAAACCCCGGGCGCTGGACTATGCTCTCACCTTTGCGAGAGGTAAGTTTACCACCATCTTTGACGCTGAAGACATCCCCACCCCGGACCAGTTGCGCTGTGCCTTGCAGGCCTTTGAAGAGGGACCGGAAGGGCTTGCCTGTCTTCAGGCTCCACTTGATTTTTACAACGGTGATGATAATTGGCTGACTCGCCAGTTTGCTCTGGAATATGCCGCCCTGTTTCATGTTCTGTTACCCACATTGGCCAAGTTCAACCTTCCCTTGTTACTGGGTGGAACCTCCAATCATTTCAAAACGGATATTCTCCGGAAAAGTGGAGCCTGGGATCCGTTTAATGTCACGGAAGATGCTGATCTGGGCATACGCCTTGCGCGGCAAGGTTAC
The DNA here is from genome assembly GCA_964533415.1 of uncultured Hyphomicrobiales bacterium. Taxonomy (GTDB): domain Bacteria; phylum Pseudomonadota; class Alphaproteobacteria; order Rhizobiales; family BM303; genus BM303. The sequence goes on along the minus strand of CAZHLV010000178.1, from coordinate 1,041 downwards.
CGATGCGGTATCCTCTGGTCGCCGACCGGCGAGGAAGCCAATGGACATTTGGGCAACTGGCTGCGCCAACGCTCTCGCTGGTTAAAAGGGTGGATGCAAACCTATGCGGTGCATATGCGTAACCCCGGCTTGTTATGGCGTGAACTGGGACCGCGCGGATTTTTCACCTTTCAGGCTCTGGCCGGGGGTATGATTGTTTCGTCGCTCGTCTATCCCCTGTTTCTTCTGCTGTTTGCCGGGGCCCTTGTTCAGAACCAGCTCCTTGATGGCCTGGGCAGCTTGCCGGGCGCACTTTTGCTGGGACTCAATGGATTTAACTTTGTTTTTGGTTACACAGCCGCCGCCATGATCGGGGTAGAAGGGGTCCGGCGAACCGGCCAGGTTCATCTGGCCCGCAGCATCTTTGGTGTGCCTTTTTATTGGCTACTGGTCTCCCTTGGCGCCTATATCGCCCTGTGGCAATTTTTCACCAAACCCTTCTTCTGGGAAAAAACCCGGCATGGCCTCTCATCCAACATGCCCGATTATTCAGAAGAAGACTAAAATATGCTAACCCAAGACTTGCATTCCCTTGCCTGACCCATTAGGAATGCCCCTGTCGTCATCCCCTCAAAGCATAGAGTGTTCCAGACGACAGGCGCCGGTAGCTCAGCTGGATAGAGCACCAGACTACGAATCTGGGGGTCGGGGGTTCGAATCCTCCCCGGCGCGCCAATAATTTCAATGAGATAGCAAATTATTTCAAATTTATATACGCTCTTAGGTTCCATATAGGTTCTGTTATTGCCTAAGAAGCTGTAGCGCGCCACATGGTTTGATGCAGCGCGTCACTTAATTTGATGCCACGGTTTCACTCGCCGATGGAGTATAGAACCAAGCCAAAATGCTCATCAGCATGGATGTCTTATTTGCTCTCCTTGTGAAAGGATGTACTCGGCACCTTTTAGGCCAAGTTTATTGGGGCCGGCCCAAATCAAGTAATAGAGCGGGGCGTTCCGGGTGTTGCGAATCAAACGGGGCGTTGAGACATATGGGAACAAT
>CAZHLV010000177.1:0-42444 GCA_964533415.1 uncultured Hyphomicrobiales bacterium | reverse complement strand
GCATTTTATAGACGGGGAGTTTCTTCTTGCCCTTGCCGTAATGGTCCAGAATCCGTACCGCCTTGAGTTTTTTGGCCCACAGGTCAACCATCACCAGCCCGTCTTCGCCAAAAAGACCGGCGATATAGGTGCGCCCATCCGCGGTAATCAGCCCGTCATAGGGCAGGGCGCCAATATTTTTCAACTTGGTGATAACAGGTTTGCCGCCTTCCATGCAGCGGCTGCAATCGGCGATCCAGATTTCCCCGGCGTCATAAAGGGTGAAGATGAACCTGTTCCCCGGCGCGTCCACGAGGCCAACGGTTTTGGAGCGCTGGCCGTTTTGACCATAGATAGCCGGGATGTCGGCGACCAGTTCCAGGGTCTGGGCGTTGAAAATGCGTATACCGCCGGGCTTGTAGTTGGAAACGGCAACCATCTTGCCATCATCGGATATGGCCCCGCCAATGGCGTTGCCCGCCTGAACAATGCGTTTGACCAGCTTGCGGGTGAGCATATCGATCTTGCTCAGGCCTCCATCGCGGCCAAAAATGAAGGCGTAGCGCTCATCACGCGAATAAACGGCGGAGGCATGGGAAAGATCGCCCAGCCCTTCAATGCGCCCCAGTGATGTGCGGGTGGTGGTTTCAACGATCTGGATCGAACCGGTGGCGCGTTCAATGATTAACCCCAAGTCCCCGGTGCCACGCAATTCGGCTGCGCCCAGCGGGGATGCGCAAAGCAGAAGAAGCACAACGAACAGGCTTTTAATCATTTGGGGAGTCCCTTTTTCAGCGCCTTGGCGATCCATATGGCTTCATTTTCCTTCAAAAGGCCGCGCCAGGGCGGCATGGGGGTCTCGGGGACACCGTCCAGGATAATCCCGGCGAGAATCTCGATATCTGAATCTTTCAAGTTCTCCGGGAGCAAGGCAGAACCCAGCCCGCCCTTCAGGGTCATGCCGTGGCAAGAGCCGCAATCCTGACGGACCAGGTAGGTCAACTCCTGCTGGCGTTTCAGGCTCAGGGGTTCCGCCAGAGCGGCGAAAACGGGCAGGGCGCCAAGAAGGCCTGCGCTAAGCAAGATGCGCCAGATCATTCTTTTCCACTTGTGTATCCGTTGATACACCCAGAGTTTTTGACACGGCTACGACTTGCCCGACAATAAACAGCACCGGACCTGAAAAGGAGGTTTCGCGGGCTATTCTTGCGATATCCTTCAGGCTGGCCGTTACAAGCTTTTGCTGCGGCGTTGTGCCATTATTGATGGCCGCAGCCGGTGTTGAAGGGGCAAGCCCGTTTTCCATGAGCCTTGCGGTGATCTGGTCTATATTGGCCATGCCCATATAGATCACCAGGGTGGTGTCCGGGTCGGCAAGCCCGCGCCAATCCAGATCAAGCTCCGTATCATGCTTGCAATGGCCGGTGACATAGCGCACGGAAGTTGCTGCGCCACGGTGGGTGAGCGGAATGCGGGTGCTGGCCGAGCAGCCCTGCGCCGAGGTGATGCCGGGCACAATATCATACTCGATGCCGTTCGCGCTCAGATGGGCGGCTTCCTCGCTGCCGCGCCCAAAGATGAAGGGGTCGCCGCCCTTGAGGCGGACAATCTTGCGGCCCGTCCGGGCAAGGGTGACGAGAAGCTCGTTGATCTCCTCTTGCGGCATGGTGTGGTTTTTTGGCGCCTTGCCGACGCCAATGCGCATGGCGCCCTTGGGGACAAGTTCCATGATATCGGGTGAGACCAACCGGTCATAAACCACGACTTCAGCCTCGGAAATGGCGCGCATGGCTTTGATGGTCAGAAGGTCCGGGTCACCGGGGCCAGCGCCAACGAGAATGACCTGGGAAGGAGAGGGCATTTTCAACCTTTATACTAACCCGCATATCATATGCGGCCTTGGACTTACTCTAATCAAGGGTGCGGAAAACAGAGATAAACCGCCTTGATCTTGGTCAAATTTGCTTTGGCTGCCAATGAGACAAAACGTCTTTATTTTGTCACGGTTACCGTGCCAATCATCCCGTCTGATTCCCAATGCGGGCCGCAAAGGTAGGGATAATCTCCTGCGGGAAGGTCAAATTTCATTTCCACCTTGTCTTCGGGAAATACCCGGGAGGTTTCCTCGTCACCCTTTTTCCTGAACCAGACCGAATGGCTGGTGCGTTTATCGACGTTTATCCAGCGCACGGTGGCGCCTTGCCTTACCGTCACCCTGGAGGGGCAGAATGTATATTTGTACATTTTCACGATAACGGCATCGGCCTTGGAGGAAGGTTTCCCGTAAATCTTCTGGTAGCGTTTTTCGGCCTTTTCGCAGATTTGCCTGATCTCTTCTGGAGATGCTGCATTTGCGTTCGGCCATTCGCCTGAAAGAAGAAACATGAATGCAAATCCGGCTGCGAAAAGCTTTTGCATGTGGAAAGTCTCCTGCCTGAATCGTGAAAAGAGCAATGACTTCCTTTTACCATGACCTTGAGATGGCGCAAACAGAACGGGCGGCAAAAGCCGCCCGTTCCTTGATATCCGTTGTTTTCTAAACCGTTAGGTCACATGATTCGTGCGGTTATAGACATTGAACTTGCCCGTCGGGGTGTAGAGACCCTTGATGCGAGCTTTTTCCTTCAAGGTCTTGGTATCGTAAATCACGATCTCGCCGTCAGGTTTTTTCGGTGTTTTGCGGTTCCAGACCGATACCCAGAATTCGCTGCCATCGGCGTTGAACTCGATATGGACAGCCGCGTAACCGGGCTTGTCGGTGGGATACAGGGTCTTGACCAGCTTGCGGTCTTTTTTGCTCAGAACCTGAATAGCCTGACGAACTTCTTCCTCGGGGCTCTTGGTCTGGTCGGCAATCACATAATCGGATTTGGGATGTGTACGAATGAACACGCCGCCGCCGTCAAGTGTGACCGAGTAGCAGACTTTCCAGGCCTGATCCGGGTGGCCCTTGGGGTCGTTGCCCCAGGCCGTGATCTTGCCTTCGCCGAGGTAAACCGTGCCGCCAACAGGGCCGCATTTGGGATCAACCCAGTTTGCGCCCGGGCCAGGATGGGGCTTCTTGCCAACCTTGATGAGGGCTTCGAGTTTTTGTTTCTCGGTGTCAACAACGACCATCGTATTGGAGGCATTCGCGGCAATCTGGAAGTAACGACCAGTGGGGTCGAAGAAACCGTCATGCAGGAACTTGGCCGTATCCATTTCAACCTTTTTCAGGTTGTTCAGATCCTTGTAGTCCACCTGGATCATCTTGCCCAATTCCTTGGCGGAGATCAGGAAGGTTGATGCATTCGGGGTGGTGTATACAGCAGCCACGCGGGATTCATTGATGAATTTGCCATCAATATTGGTGCCGCGGGTCGAGATGACCTTGAGCGGTTCCATGGTCTGGGCGTCAACCACCACGGCGTGAGGAGGCCAGTACGCGCCGCCAATGGCCAGTTTGCCGTCGCCGGATACAGCCACATCGCGGGCGTCATAACCGATCTTGGTATAGGCAACCAGCATCTTGTCCGGGGTTTGCCACAGGTCGACCTTGCTCATCTTGCCATCGCGGCCCATGATGAACCAGAAACGTCCGGGCACGCCGCCTACGGGTTTTTCGTATTTGTGATGCTCGGTGGCTTTGAGCACATGTACCGCATAGCCGGTATCAACATGAGCAACGATCTCGTGCTTGTCGCCATCAACAATGGCGATCTTGCCGACATCACGCTCGATGACGATGAAGAAGTTCTCCCAGTTGCGGCCATGCATTGGCTTGGTGGGATAGTCCTTGGGGTCAACCAGAACCTTGGTGGCTGCTTTCATTTGGGCCAGAGACATCTCCGGAGGAATCGGAGGGGTGATCTGGATATAGGTCGCCAGCTTTGAAATCTGGTCAGCCGAGAAAATATCATTGAACGGGTTCATACCACCATCGGTACCTTCCGTAATGATTCTCTCAAGGTTCTTCTGGCCAACTTTCATTGTGTTTTTGGGCTCGAGATTCTTGCCGGTCGCGCCCTTGCGGAGCACGCCGTGGCAGCCCGCGCAACGCTGGAAGTAAAGCGTTTTGGCTTCGTTGAAGTCGGCTTCAGACATTGTCGGTTGTGCAGCGGATACCGTAGCAGTCGCTCCAAACGTCATGACAACGCCCGCAGCCATACCCAGCATCGTGCCTGTGAGAAGATGTTTTTTCATAGAGCATTCACCTGAAGTTAGGGTTGGAAAGCGTAATGTGATAAAGATTAGACAACTGTGATGTTACCACCTTGATTTTGGTCAAGTATTGTTCTCTATCATCATGGCTTTAGGTGCAATCTGTAATTAATTAAAAACCAAAAACAAAGCCCCGGTGCAGAGCGTATTCTCCGTGTGATTTCCAGTAGACCCGCTATTACTTTCGGTGAAACATCCGGTTCGTTGCTTTTTGCGAGGGAAGACTTGGCTCCAGAATCTCGTATTTTGTGCTGATGCCAAGTTGTTTTTTCATGTTCTTTCATCTGGCATCTGGATTCTTATCCCGATGAAAGCAGGCGAATGGCGGCATCACGTTCAAACAGGTAGAGCAAGACGCGCAAGGTCATGCCACGCGGGCTTGCCAGCCTGGGATCGGTTTCCATAATCAGCCTGGCATCATCACGGGCCGCTTCAAGCAATTTTCCATGCAGCGCCAGATCGGCCACCTTGAAGGCCGGAAGACCGCTCTGGCGGGCGCCCAGGAGATCTCCGGCGCCGCGCAGTCTCAGGTCTTCCTCGGCGATGCGAAAGCCATCATCGGTTTCGCGCAGGATTTTCAGCCGGGCCCTGGCGGTTTCGCTCAACGGGGCCTGGTAAAGCAACAGGCAGGAGGAGCGCGCTGCGCCGCGTCCGATGCGCCCGCGCAACTGGTGCAGTTGGGAAAGCCCGAAGCGTTCGGCATGTTCGATTACCATGATGCTGGCCTCGGGGACATCGACCCCAACCTCGATCACCGTTGTGGCCACCAGAATATCGATTTTGCCCCTGCGGAATTGCTCCATGACGGGATCGCGCTCGGCGGCTTTCATGCGGCCATGGACCAGCCCGACGCGGCCGGCAAACTCGCTTTGAAGCCGGGCAAAGCGATCCTCGGCGGCGGAGACATCAAGGCTTTCGGATTCTTCAATGAGCGGGCAGACCCAATAGACGCGCGCAGCGCCGGCGATGGCGCGCCTGACCCCGCTTATCACCTCGCCAAGACGCTCCATCGGTAAAATCCGCGTATCTACGGGCTGGCGGCCCGCCGGGCGTTCAAGGATGCGCGAGACTTCCATATCGCCATAATGGGCAAGCGTTAAGGTGCGCGGGATCGGGGTGGCGGTCATGACCAGCACGTCAAGCCCCTTGTCTCCGCCCTTGGCCTGCAAGGCCATGCGCTGGCGGACGCCAAAGCGGTGTTGTTCGTCGATGACCGCCAGCCCCAGGCGGGCAAAGACGACATCAGGCTGAAACAGGGCATGGGTGCCGATCAGGATATCGATGCGCCCCTTTGCCAGGTCTTCCAGAATAGCGGCCCGCTTTTTGCCCTTGTCGCGCCCGGTGAGCAGGGCGGTCTTTAGCCCTGCTTTTTCACAAAGGGGGGAAAGGGCGGCAAAATGCTGGCGGGCCAGCAAGTCCGTGGGGGCCATGAGCGCGCCCTGATAATCCGCTTCTGCCGCGTTGACCAGAGCCAGCAGGGCAACGACCGTCTTGCCGCTGCCGACATCGCCCTGAAGCAGGCGCAACATGCGGCTGGGGGTTTCCATGTCATGTAAAATTTCATCCAGAACCGTTTTCTGGGAAGCGGTCAAGCTATAGGGAAGCTGCGCGAGGATGGCTTCACGATATTGTCCGTTGCCCTGAAGGACATGCCCCGGCTTGCCCTGCATATGGGCGCGCACCATGGCAAGGGCGAGCTGGCTGGCGAGCAGTTCATCATAGGCAAGGCGTTGGTGTTCAGGGGATACCGGTTCTTCAAACGCCTCGTCAGGATGATGGATTTTTTGCAAGGCGCCCTTGAAAGAGAGCCAGTCTTGTTGTTCCAGCCAGTTTTGATCCTGCCATTCGGGCAGCTCCGGGCAATGCGCAAGGGCGGCGCGAACGAGCTTGCTCAAGACCTTGTTGCTTACCCCTTCGGTGAGCGGGTAGACCGGTTCGATGGCGGGCAGCGCGGCAAATTCGTTTTCGTCGAGCATGTGATCGGGGTGGACGATCTGGGCCTGATCGTTGAAATGTTCCAGCCTGCCACTGATATAACGCTCTTCGCCCGGCGGCAGGCGCGAGAGAATGTATTTTGCATGGGCATGGAAAAACACAAGGGTCAGATCGCCGCTTTCATCGAAACAATGCACCCGGTAGGGCAAGCGCCGGTTATGTGGCGGCGGCGGGCGGTGTTCCCCCACGGTGACTTTCAGGGTGACGAGAGCGCCATCGGGGGCATCGTGAATCTTGGGGCGGTAACGCCGGTCAATAAAACCGGCGGGCAGGTGAAACAACAGATCGGCGATATTGGGCTCATCACGGTCAAGGGCCTGTGTTCGGAGTAACTTGACAAGACGCTGCACCAGCTTTGGCCCGGCGCCGGGCAGGGTTTTGACGGATGAAAACAGGGGGGTGAGAATGTCGGGCCGCATATTTATCTTTTTACAGGCGAATCCGTTCTGGTTAAAGACCCCTTGCAGGGGTATATCGAATGGATGGAGTAAAGACGGGAACGCCTGTATGCGGGAGGCGAGGTGAGTATGACGGATTTTGGTAACCTGGATGCGCGGCGCAAGATGTTGCGGCTCCGGTCATGGCGGCGGGGCATGAAGGAAATGGACCTGATTATGGGGACATTTGCCGACCGGCATATTGCCGAGCTTTCCGGCCGGGAACTGGAAGATTTTGCCATGTTGAGCGATCAGCCGGACCAGAAACTCTATAGCTGGATTTCCGGGGCGGAAGCTGTGCCGGCAGAGTTTGATACGCCGGTATTTGCCCGCCTGAAAAACACGCGGCCCTGAGCAGGTTCCCATGTCGATCATCCGGAAAATGCTGGAAACTTCCGGCGAAAGCCATCTTACCGGTGCGCCGGAAGGCTTTGATGCCCTGATTCTTGGCGACCTGGTGCGGGCGCTGGCGGCGGAACGCGGGGGCGGCGCCTGTGTCCTTCATGTTGCCCGCGATGACCAGCGTCTGGCGGCCTTGCAGGCGGCGCTTTCATTTTTTGCGCCGCAGATCCGGATCATTCATATCCCGGCCTGGGATTGCCTGCCTTATGACCGGGTTTCGCCAAATCCGGCGATTGCCAGTGCCCGGCTGTCGGGCCTGCGCCAGTTGCTGGCGTTGGAGGAAAGCAAGGCGCCGGTGCTTGTTTTGACCACGATCAGCGCCGTATTGCAGCGTGTTCCGGTGCGCAAGAACCTGCAAGGTTCGTCCTGGTCTGCCGAGCCGGGCAATGTGGTTGATATCAAGGCACTGACCCTTTTCCTGCAACAAAACGGCTATGAGAAAACCGATATCGTCATGGAACCGGGCGAATATGCGGTGCGCGGCGGAATTATTGACGTGTTTTCCCCAGATCAGGATGATCCGGTGCGACTTGACCTGTTTGGCGATACGCTGGAATCGATTCGCAGTTTTGACGCGGCCAGCCAGCGCACCAAGGCCCAGCTTAAAAAGATGGAACTGGGGCAGGTCAGCGATATTGTCCTGACCAAGGAGGCGATTGCGCGTTTTCGCAGCGCCTATGTGGCGCGTTTCGGCGCGGTGACGAGCGAAGACCCGCTTTATGAATCCATAAGCGCGGGCAAGCGCTTTCAGGGGATGGAACACTGGTTGCCGCTGTTTCATGACAGGCTGGAGACGGTGCTCGATTATATCCCCGACGGCGTCATCACCCTTGATCCGCTGAGCGCCGAGGCAATGACGGAGCGCTTTGAACAGATCAATGATTATTACCAGGCCCGGATTGCGGCGAATGAATCCAAATCCTTCGGGGCTGCGCCTTATGCGCCCTTGCCGCCCGATGCGCTTTACCTTGACAAGACCGAATGGTCCGGGCGCATAAAGGCGCATGTGGTTGGCTGCTTGTCGCCATTTGAAGAACCGCCCGCCGATGGTGTTGTGCAGATTCGCTTCGAGGGCAGGCAGGGGCGCAGCTTTGCCGCGGAGCGGGCCGGGGCGGAGCGCAATGTCTTTGACGCGCTGGCCGCCCATGTGCGGGCTTTGCAGGCGCAGGGCAAAAGGGTGCTGATCGCCTGCTGGAGCGAAGGGGCGGCAACGCGCATGGCCCATGTGCTGGCGGATCATGACCTTGAAGGCAGCAAGGTCGTTGCCGACTGGCATGAAGCGCAGGGGCTTGCCAGGGATGCGCTCGGGCTGATTGTCCTGCAAATCGAGCACGGGTTCGAGACCCCGGATCTGGCGATCATCGGTGAGCAGGATATTCTGGGCGACCGGCTGGTGCGCCCGCGCAAGAGCGCCAGGGCCGCCCGGGACGTGCTGACCGAGATCGCCAGCCTGAATGTGGGCGACCTGGTGGTGCATGTGAATCACGGGATTGGCCGCTTTGAGGGCTTGCAGAGCGTCACCGCGCTGGGCGCGCCGCATGATTGCCTGGAACTGGTTTATCATGGCGGGGACAAGCTTTATCTTCCGGTTGAAAACATTGAACTTTTGACCCGTTATGGCTCGGGTGATGCGCTGACGCCGCTGGACCGGCTGGGCGGGGCGGCGTGGCAGGCACGCAAGGCGCGCATGAAAAAGCGCCTTCTGGACATGGCCGAGGGGCTGATCCGCATTGCCGCGGCGCGGCATATGAAAAAGGCGCCGGTCTTTACCACAACGGGGGGCATGTATGATGAATTTGCCGCGGCTTTTCCGTTCGTCGAAACTGAAGACCAGGACAATGCCATATCGCAGGTTCTGGAGGATCTTACCCTTGGCAAGCCCATGGACCGGCTGGTTTGCGGTGATGTTGGCTTTGGCAAAACCGAAGTGGCTTTACGTGCGGCTTTCGTGGCCACATTGGCTGGTTACCAGGTGGCCGTCGTGGTGCCGACGACGCTTCTGGCGCGCCAGCATGCGCGTACGTTCATCACGCGTTTTGCCAATTTCCCGGTGCGTATTGCGCAAGCCTCGAGGCTGGTAGGCCCGGCTGAACTGGCGCGGGTCAAGACGGGGCTGAAAACCGGTGAGATCGATATCGTGATCGGCACCCATGCGCTTTTGGGCAAATCCATAAAATTCAGGAATCTCGGGCTGTTGATCGTTGACGAGGAACAGCATTTCGGGGTGAGCCATAAGGAACGCCTGAAAGCCCTGCGCACCGATGTGCATGTGCTTACCCTCACGGCGACGCCCATTCCGCGCACCTTGCAACTGGCGTTGACCGGGGTGCGCGAGCTTTCGCTGATTGCCTCGCCGCCGGTGGACCGGCTGGCCATCCGCACGTTTATTTCGCCCTTTGATCCGGTGGTGGTGCGCGAAACCCTGCTGCGCGAGCATTACCGGGGCGGGCAGAGCTTTTATGTCTGCCCGCGCATTGCCGATCTTGACGAGGTCGCGGCCTTCCTGCGCGAGCAGGTGCCGGAGATCAGGTTCGCCACGGCCCATGGCCAGATGCCCCCCGCCCGGCTTGAGGACATCATGAACGCGTTTTACGATGGCAAGTTCGATGTGCTGCTTTCCACCACCATAGTGGAATCGGGGCTGGATATTCCCACCGCCAACACGCTGGTGGTGCACCGGGCCGACATGTTCGGGCTGGCCCAGCTTTACCAGTTGCGAGGCCGGGTGGGGCGCTCGAAACTGCGCGCCTATGCGCTGATGACGGTTCCGGCGCGCAAACGCCTCACCAAGACGGCGGAAAAACGCCTGCGGGTGCTGCAATCGCTGGATTCCCTGGGGGCTGGCTTTTCTCTGGCCAGCCATGACCTGGATATTCGCGGCGCCGGCAATCTGCTGGGCGAGGAGCAGTCGGGCCATATCAAGGAAGTGGGCTTTGAACTTTACCAGCAGATGCTGGAAGAGGCGGTTGCCAGCTTGCGCGATGATGAGGGCGAGGGGGCAGACGTGGACTGGTCGCCGCAAATCTCGGTGGGAACCGCGGTGCTGATCCCGGAAAGCTATGTGCCGGATCTGCAATTGCGCCTCAACTTGTACCGGCGCTTGTCGGGGCTGAATGATGAGCGCGAGATTGACGGCTTTGCCGCCGAGCTGATTGACCGGTTTGGGCCAATCCCGGAGGAAGCCGAATCTCTGCTGAAAATCATGGCCATAAAAATTCAGTGCCGTCTTGCGGGAATTGAGCGGCTTGATGCAGGCCCCAAGGGGGTCGTGCTGGGCTTCAAGGACAATACATTCGCCAATCCGGCGGCGCTTATCGCCCAGATTGCCGAATGGGGCCGCATGGCCAGGATGCGCCCGGATCACAAGCTGGTGATTACCCGCAACTGGGGTAATGTGGCGGACCGGTTGAAAGGCTCGCATATGCTGGCCCGCGCGCTGGCCCACATGGCGCAGGAGGGACCGGCACGCTGAAAAAAACAATATCAGGCGCAGTTTGCCCTGGCGCGTTTAATCAGGGTTTCGGGGGAATCATCGACCTCGAGTTCGGCCATGGCGCATTCAAGATAAACTTCAACAGGTTCGGATAACTCCTTGAGAGAAAAATCCGTGCAGTTGATAATGGCGCGGATGCGGCGCATGGCGACATTGGCGGCCTCCACGGGTGTATCAGGCAGCAGAACGACAAAACCGGAGCCGGAATAGCGTGCCGCAAGGTCTTCGCCCCGCGTCAGCAGGCCGATAGCCTCGCCGACCTGGCGCAGGATCCGGTCGCCGACAATATAGCCGTACTGGCTGTTGATATCCCTGATATTGCCGACATTCATGGCAATGACGGTGAGGGCATGGCCGTATTTTTGCGCATCGCGGATGACCGATTGCATGTGCGAAAGCAAAAAGCCGCGGCTGTACAGGCCGGTCAGCGCATCGCTCGTGGCCAGATGGCGGGCCTTGGCGTAAATATGTTTCATGGCGTCGCGAAAGCGCGATTCGCGCACCAGCGACATCAGCCGCGCATTGATCTGGGCCTGGGAGAAGGGCGCGTATAAAATATCGGTCACGCCATTCGCATAGGCTTGCGCGAGGCTTTCATCCTGCTTTTCACTGGCGAAAAAAACAACCGGAAGGTTATAGAGCCGGGAGTTTTGCCGCATGGCGCGGGTAAAATCCATGGCTTTTTCAGGGTTATCCGCCACATCCACCAGCACGGTGTCAAAGCTGTGTTCATTCAGGTAATCCATGGCGATGGAATAGCTCAAGGCCCCGGTCAATGTGGCGTCACGGGGCAGGGTTCTTTCAATTTCGGCGTAATATATGCTCGGGCCGACAATCAGGATTTTGGCGTTGCGGACCTGCTTGGGCGGGGCGACGTAATACGGGGCATCCACGCCGTATTCGCTGGTGGTGGCAAGGCGGCGGTTTAGTTCATCGCGCATGGTGGAAAGGCGCATGAGTGAATGGATGCGCCCGCAAATCTGGTCCTCGCCGGTCTGGCCCAGAATGACATCATCGACATCCCCCGATTCTGCGGCTGTGCAGGCGCTTTGACGATGGTCTTCATTTTGCTCGCCCACCAGGATGATGGGGGCCGGGTGGTGGCGTTCAAGGGCTTTGAGTTCCTTGGCCACGCGCATGAAACGCTCGGCATTATCGGGCGTCTGGGCGGCAGACATTTTCAGGATCATGATATCGGCATCATGATCTTGCGATGAAACCTCTTTGGCCTGATCCAGTGGATAGGCGGTACTGTCAAATCCGAAACTGCGCAATTGCCCGGCAAGCCTGGCGTCATGTTCTGAAGAATCTCCAATTACGAGAATGCGGGCAGGTCTGGTCATGATATCTCCCAAGGGGGGCTGTGAAACGGGACAGCGAAAATTCAGTTTTAACTGTCGCCCGATACGGTAAAAATTTAATAAAATTGCCTGTAAATTAAGGGAGCAGAGTCGGATTGGCGGAATATGGGCGGTCTCATGTGCGGTTACGTGTATGTTCTGGGGAGCCTTGGAAAGGGCGGTCCGCGCAGCTATGTGGGCTGGACGAGGGATATTGACCGCCGGCTCTTGCAGCATAATGAGGGCAAGGGCGCGCGTTCCACCCGGGGGCGAAAATGGGTGTTGCTCTATGCTGAAAAGCTTCCCGGCCGCAGTGAATCCCTGAGCCGGGAATGGTATCTCAAGAGGGATCGGAAATTCCGCAAAACCCTGCTTGGCGATTGCGTTATCCGGCCTCAAACTCGTTGATAATCGCGGTGCCGACCGGGTTGAAGTCGATTTGCACCTTGTCACCCACGGCATATTCTTGCTCTTGCGAAGGCATGACCACGAACAGGCTGTGCTTGTTCAGGGAAACGGTATATTCCATGGCCGAGCCGACATAGGCGCGCGATTCAATGGTGGCGGTGGGCAGGCCGGTTTTGCCTTGATTCGCGACCAGCCGAATGGCCTCCGGGCGTACGGCGAGCTTGACCTTTCCGGCGGCAAATTCATCGCCGATATCGCCAAGGGGAATGGTGGCGTCTTCCACCACGACCGAGGCCTTGGCGTTCTCATAGGTCAAAACCGCATCAAGGATATTGGCGTCGCCCATGAAGGTGGCGACAAAGGCCGAGTTGGGCTTGCGGTAAAGCTCTTCGGGGGTGCCGATCTGGGCAATGCCGCCTTCCTTCATGACCACCACCGAATCGGAAACCGAAAGGGCTTCGCTCTGGTCATGGGTGACGTAAACGGACGTGATGCCGGTTTCCTGTTGCAGGCGGCGGATGTCATCGCGCATCTGGCGGCGCAGCTTGGTGTCGAGATTGCTCAAGGGTTCATCAAACAGCATCACGTGAGGTTCAAGAATGAGCGCCCGGGCCACGGCCACGCGCTGTTGCTGGCCGCCGGACATCTGGTCAATGAAGCGGTCCTCAAAGCCTTCAAGGCCAACGGATCCAAGGGCGTCCGCGACCCGGCCGCGGCGTTCATCAGGCGGTACTTTTTGCACTTTCAGGCCGTAACCGACATTTTCACCCACGGTCATATGGGGGAAAAGCGCATAGGACTGGAACACCATGGCGACATCGCGCTGGCTGGCGGAGAGCACGGAGACATCGTCATCACCGAGGAAAATCTGCCCCGATGTGGGCAGCTCCAGCCCGGCGATGAGGCGCAAGATGGTGGTTTTGCCGCAGCCTGAAGGACCAAGCAGGGTAGTCAGGGAGCCCGGCGCTATTTCCAGGTCAATGCCGTCGAGAACCGTGTTGTCGCCGAATTTTTTGACGACGTTTCGCAGCGAAACCCTGTATGATCTTGTTTTTTCCATGTTTTATTCCTTCAAATCGCCGTTGCGCGTTCTTCGGTCCGGGCGCGGCCAACGACCTTGTCCACTATGAGGATGACCGTCAGCATGGTGACGATCAGCACCGAGCCATAACAGATGGATTGCCCGTAATCGCCGTCTTCAACCCGGCCCAGGATATAGGTGGTGGCGACCTGGGTTTCGGCGGTCACGAGAAAGATGATGGCGCTCACGGTTGTCATGGATTTGACAAAGGAGAATACGATTGCCGATATGAGCGCCGGCCTGAGCAGCGGGAAAACCACGGTAAAGATGGTCCGCAGCGAGGAGGCGCGCTGGGTGAGGGAGGCCTCTTCCAGCGTCGGGTCGATCTGCGCCAGTCCGGAGACCCCGGCCCGGATCCCCACCGGCATGTTTCGCGCCACGAAGGAAATCACGATGATGACGGCGGACCCGGTGAGCAGGAAGGGCGGCGTGTTGAACGCAAGGATATAACTCACGCCGATCACCGTGCCGGGGATGGCAAAGCAGATCATGGCGCCAAAATCGACGAGATTGCGCCCGACAAAGCGCCGCCGCGTGGTGACATAGGCCACCAGCAGGCCAAACAGGGCGGTCAGCGGTGCGCCAACGGCGGAAAATTCCAGTGTCGTGATGAATGATGGCCATGCGCCGTAGCCAAGGCCGCGGCCCCAGAGTTCTTCGTAATGGGAAAGGGTCGGGGTGTAATCCGCGCCCCAGTTGACCACGAAACCGCCAAGCAGGATCGAGCCATAGAGGATGGCCGTGAACATGATCCAGATCACGACGATGGTGGTGCAACTGCGTTCGATCCAGCGGGGCAGGCGCTGGAAAGAGCCGGCAGCGCCCTTGCCGGTCACGGTGACATAGGATTTCTTGCCGATCCAGTGGCGCTGGATGAGAAATCCGATGAGCGAGAACCCCAGCAATGCAATGCCGAGTGTTGAGGCGCGAGCATAGTCAAGTTGCGCACCGACAATGGAGAAATAGATTTCCGTAGCCATCACATCATAGTCTCCGCCAAGAACCAGCGGGTTGCCGAAATCGGCCAGAGAGGAAATCATCCCCAACAAGAACGCATTGGCAATGCCGGGGCGCAGCAGGGGGATGGTGACATGGCGGAAGGTCTGCCAGTTGGAGGCCCGCATGGTGAGCGAGGCTTCTTCCAGGGCCGGGGTAATGGTGGAGACCATGCCCATGAGCAGCATGAAACTGATGGGGGTAAAGGAGAGGGTCTGGGCGAGGAAAATACCCCAGAACCCATAGATATAGGCGGAGCGTTCAAACCAGCCTTCATTGCCCGCGCCGATGAACAGTCCATTATCTCCGAACAGCATCAGCAAGATATCATTGACCGAGCCGTTACGGCCAAAAATCAGGATGAGGGAGAGGCCGATGACAAAGGGCGGGGTAATGATGGGGAGAATGGAAAAAATGCGGATCAGGCCCTTGAAACGTTGGGTGATCCGGCCAACAAAAAGGGCAAAGACCAACCCCAGGAAGGTCGTGGCCACACCAACCACGATGGCCAGCTTGAGCGAATTCCACATGGTTCGGCCAATGCCGATGCCGGTAATGGTGTTGAAAAAGGCAAAAGGCGTAAAGACCCCGTTATCATCGACCAGGACCTTGGAAAAGATCGTGGAAACGGGAAAGAATATGAAGATAACGATCAGCGTGACGACGATAAGGATGGCGCCGGTCATGAACGGGTCGCCCTGAATGAAGCCGATACGCGCCAGGGCAAGGGCGAGAATGCCGCCAAAGGCGACAAGCTGGACAAAGGCGCCATAACCCAAGGGTTCTTTGAGCCACGCGGCCACGGAAATAATGCCCAGAAAGGCGCCGGCGGACAAAAAGGCGTCAATTACATTGGCCTTGTCGGATATTCGCCACGGACGGAGAATGAAAAGCCCGAAGGCGCTCAGGGAAACCACCGAGGCGTTGAGTGAACTCCAGCCATAAGCGGCCAGCAGTTCATCGGACGTGACATCGAGAATGCCGTATTCAAGACCTTTCCAGGGAAGAAGGATAAAGGCAACCAACCCGAGAAAGACCCAGCGCAACAAGGGATCTTTCCAGAAATTTTGACGTGCAGATACAGCTATGGCCATGATCCCTCCCGATATTTGAAAAGCACCGGGCCGCCAGATATCTGGCGGCCCGGCTTGTTCTGGGATGTTTTAGCGTGCCAGGGGCTTCACTTCCCTGATCCAGCGATCAATCAGGTGCTTGCGCTCCTTTTGTGAGCCATATTTCACAAAATCGTAGTTAATCAGCTTGACGCTGTCGAGGCGGATGGCCTCCTTGGGCACAGCGGCGTTGATGTTGGTCGGGAGCTGGAAAGCCTTGACCTTGGCGGCGACTTCCTGGCCTTCCTTGGACAGCGCCCAGTCCACGAATTTCTTGGCGTTCTCCATGTTGCGGGCGCCCTTGATGATGCTCAGGCCGCCGATTTCATAACCGGTGCCTTCACAAGGGGCGACGAGTTGCAGCGGGAAGCCCTTGGA
Source organism: uncultured Hyphomicrobiales bacterium (assembly GCA_964533415.1). Lineage (GTDB taxonomy): Bacteria > Pseudomonadota > Alphaproteobacteria > Rhizobiales > BM303 > BM303. Next base: position 26,623 of record CAZHLV010000177.1, on the reverse strand, counting down.
TTTTTCCTTGGCGTGATCGTGCAGGAAGCCAATGCCGATCATGACCTCGCCGCGCGCTGCGTTCTTGCCCGGTGCAGAGCCGGACTTGGTGTACTGGGCAACGTTCTTGTGCAGCTTCTTGAAGTAGTCAAAGGCCTTGTCCTCGCCCCAGAGCTGCACAAAGGTTGCGGTCGCCGTGTAGGCGGTGCCGGAGCTTTGCGGGCTGGCCACCTGGATTTTGCCCTTGAATTCAGGCTTGATGAGATCCGACCAGCATTTGGGCATTTCCAGCTTGGCTTTCTTCAGCAGGTCGGTGTTCACGCTGTAGCCCAGAATGCCGACATAGATGCCGGTGGAGTGGTTTTTCTGGCTGGTGGCGGGATTCTGATACGGTTTGCCGATTTCCTTGAGCATGGGGGATTTATAGGATTCAAGCAGTCCGTTGACGCCGGCCTGGGAATGCGGGTCAAGGGTGCCGCCATACCAGACATCGCCTTGCGGGTTGGCCTTTTCCGCCAGTATCTTGGCATAGGTGCTGCCCGAGCCATTGCGGGTCATGGAGACTTTTACATCGAACTTCTTGCCGAAGGTTTCAGCTGCCAATTGGCACCAGTCGCCCTGCATCGAGCAATACATGACCAGACGCCCCTTGGCCTGAACAGCCGAGACCGCCATTATCATGGATAATGCCGTTGCCGAGCAGAGAATGAGTTTACGCATATCAGATTTCCTTTTTTATTAGGATTTTCAATATGAGTATTGAAAATCCAGCCTTCCGATACGACGACTATAGGACCGTGATTTTTGAAAAGCAATGGGATGTAAATGCGGTATATTTTCCCAGGCGGACGAAATTTTGCCGGGGCAATACGGGCAGGCGCATGTGTTCCTTGAAATTTGCCGTGATGCGACCTTGATCCGCGACTCAGGCTCCCAGAATGAAAGCGTTTACACCCAGCTTCCGGCGCACCAGGAGATAAAGCATCAGGGAGGAAAAGGCGATGGAAGCAACCGTGCCGCTGGCTGCGCCCAGCATCCCGTAGGCCGGGATCAGCATAGAGTTCAGGGCCAGGTTGATTCCAATCGTGATAGCCAGAACCCAGGCGGTGGAAACCTGGTGTTCGGTCATGTTGAGCATGAATTCAACAGGACCGGTGGCGGCCCGGATCAACATCCCGGCAAGCAAGATCAGCATGACCGGGTAACCGGCAGTAAAGGCCGGGCCATATAACCACAAGATTGGTTCGCCCAGCAGGTAAATGCCAAGGGAGGCGGCCAGGGAGGGCCAGAATATCCAGTGAATGATCTGTTTGACCAGGGCGTTGAACTGCTGCTTTTCACCCTTGGCGTGCAGGGCGGCGAGTTTATGCGCGGAAACGGCGGTCACGGCGAAATAGATAAAGCCGATCAGGCCGGTGGTCTTGGCGCTGGCAAAGTAGATGCCGACCTGTTCGGGCGGGGCAAAAAGTTGCAGCATCAGCGTGTCTATATGGGCGAGCAGCATGTAAAAGCCTTCAACCAGCAAAATCGGCAGCGAGATCATCAACCATTCTTTTGAGCGGTATTGCGGGGCGGCTTGCGGAATCGTGGTGTTGAGGCGGCGAACCAGCATGATGGTTTGCAAGACAAGAACGAAGAACGAGGCAAGGATGCTGGCCAGGAGAGCGCTGAGACCGCACGGGGTGTTGCCCATCAAGGTAATGCCGCCCATGGCCAGAAGCACCAGCATGGGGCGCAGGATATAAACCGGCAGGAAGGCAATATCACTCCAGCCGTAATTGCGCGCTACGCCTTCATTGAGTTCTGCCAGGGCATAAAGCGGAACGCAGACCAGTCCGAAAACCAGCGGCAGGACGTAATAATTGTCAAGATAATCACGAAGGAGGAAAACGATCCCCGTGCCGGCAATGGTCACGGCCAATCCAACGCCGGCCACGATCATCCGGCTGCGCACAATGACGCCGCGAAGAAAGCCAAATTCCTTCTTTTCGGTGAGGTCTGGAATGAAACGCAAGATCGCGGTATTGAACCCGAGCGGGGTCAGCGAGCCCAAAACGATAACCCAGACCCAGACATAAGCAAAAATACCAAATTCAAATGCTCCCATCCAGCGCGCCAGAAGCACTTGCGAGGCATAGACAAGAGCGGCGCTGAATACCCGGATCAGGAAGATAAAAATGGCGTTTCGCCCGGAACGGGCATTTTCCGACTTGCCGTTGAGCAGGGCTTTTATGCGTTCTGCAAGGCCTGGCGAGGGTTGGTTGAGTGTCGTGTCGGTCATGACTAGCGGTCTCCCTTGCTCTTGCAAGAGGGGTTCAGTCCCAGGCCAAAGATGGCCCGGGCCCAACGGGCCAGCCAGGCGCGCAGTTTCTTGGAGAGGGACCAGAGGCGGTCGGACTGTTTAATCAGGCGCTTGATTTTCAGGCGAGCCTTGCTGCCTTGCACATGGAGATACCCAAAAAGGCTTATCGGCAGAATGGTTTCATAAAGGGGGAGGGTCTGGTCGCACCATTCATTTTTGTAGCGTGATTCCCCAACCGCCAGATCAAAGGTATGAAATCCATTTTCGCAGCAATACTTGATAGCATGGCGCAGCAGAACCTCGCCGGGGGAGTGCTTGCGCAACTCCGCTTCACTCGACATGGTGTTCATCATGCCGCACATGCGCCCGCGATGGGCTATGCCCATCCATGTGGCGGCGATCTTGTCTCCAGCCTTGAGGTAAAACAGGTGAAATGGATTATCGCCGTGCCGGCCCTGCATCATGGCCGTTTGATTGAAAAACTCTTTTACACCCGGGTCAGCGAAAAAATTATGCACGCCCATTTCAGCCAGGCGAAAGGCTTTTTGCCGGTAAACTTCGTTCAAGATATCCTGGATTTCATCGCGTTCCCTGGCCAGGGCGAATTCGAGCTTGTAATGGCGGTTGAACGAGCGCTCGCGTTTGCGGGCCTTCTTGATGGTCGAGGCGCTGCGTTTGGAGGCATAAAGGGCTTCAAAGTCAGCTTGCAAGGTGATGGCGTGCGAATAACTTGCTGAAGGCAGGGCGCTGAGCTTCGTAAACGGATTGGCAATGCCTTCCCACTCGCTGGGACCGGCGCAAAGCCGAATGACATCAATGGGGGGAAGGAATACCAGTATTTTTTCCAAGATCATGCGGGCTTCAAAAGGCGTCAGGGTCTTGATCCAGTTCCGGTCAAAAACACCCATCTTGTAATTTGAGTGTTCATCGCCAAGCCACCCCAGAACGCGGCTTCCAGCATGACGCCAATAGCCCAGGGGGAGGATAAAAAGGGTTCGGCCATTCTTGGCGCGGCCATGAAACAGGCAGGGAGTGACGCCATTGGGCATGCCGATTTCACGATGCCAGCTTTCAAGCCATGAATAGTTCTGAAAAGGTGTGCACAGGGCTTCATTTTCAAAGTTCACCCAGACATCGCGAAGTTCTTCAAAATTCGCGGTAATGGAAACCTGGTAGTGGGAGTTGGTGGTTGCGGCTGAATCGCCGGGGGAGTCGAGCTTGCCTGTTTCATAGGCATAGTTGCTGATATCAACCATTATTCAAAAGTATCCTGCATCCCTGGTGTTCTTGCTTTTGGTATTTTCGGGAAGGCTATCAAAACTTCCTCAACAATTCGTTGGCATAATCAGAAAGTCTTGAACATTCAGCGGGAACGAACATGAAAAACCTGAAAAGCAACGTCATCAAAAGGGGGTTGGATACGCTTTATTTTACCGGCGCCTACAAGGCTCTGGCTTCGGGGTGGCAAGGCGTTGGCGCGATTTTCATGTTGCATCATGTGCGCAAGGGCGCCGACGGGGACCATGATTCGCGCTTTGCACCCAATGGAATTCTTGAGATTACCCCTGAGTTTCTTGATGCCGTGATTGCCCATGTAAAAGCCCTGGGACTGGATATCGTTTCTCTTGATGAGGCCCACAGGCGGCTGGTCGAGCAGGATTTTTCCAATCGCTTCGTGTGTTTCACCTTCGATGACGGATACCTGGACAATCTTGAAATAGCCTATCCGGTGATGAAAAGGCATGAATGCCCGTTTGCCATTTATGTGGCGACCTCGTTCCCGGACGGTCAAGCAGAACTCTGGTGGCTGGCGCTGGAGCGGATTATTGCCCGGAACACGCATCTGGATGTGGAATTGAACGGCCAACTCCTGTCGCTTGATTGTGCAGATATCAGGGAGAAATACGCGGCTTGGGACAAGATTTACTGGCCATTGCGGGAGATGAGCGAGGCCGATCAAAGAGCGTTCATGCGCCGCTTTGCCAAGGCTCATGATGTGGATATGACCCGGTTCAGCCGAGACCTTTCCATGAACTGGGCGCAGATTCTGGAGCTTTCCACTGACCCGCTGGTAACAATTGGCGCGCATACGGTGAACCATCTGGCGATCGGCAAACTCGATACCGCCGGAATGCACCGGGAAGTAACCCGCAGCCGGGATATTATCGAAAGACAAACCGGGCAGGTTCCGGCGCATTTTTGCTATCCTTACGGAGATCGAGATTCAGCTGCTGCGCGCGAGTTTGATTATCTTGAGGAGATAGGGTTCAAAACCGCGGTTACGACCCGCAAGGGGGTATTGTTTGCCGAACATGCGCAACACCTGACAGCGTTGCCGCGAATTTCACTGAACGGGGATTACCAGTCGATCCGGTATGTCGACCTGTTTTTAAGCGGCGCGCCTTTTGCCCTGTGGAACCGGTTTCGCAAGATTAACGCGGCATAAAATCTCCATTCAACCACAAATTGAATATATCAATCAAAACCCATTTGGGCGTTAACCAAATTTCAGCGTTGTTTCTGTATGAAGGTTGGCAACAACAATCAGGACCTAACGCTATGAAATTTTTTACCAGTTTGCTGAGAAAGCTCTCATTATTGGTTGTCGGGGGGGGCGTTTTATCGGTGGTTTTTGCAAATGCAGCCATGGCCATGGAAGCGGGGGGCAAAACCCTTGACCTGGTTTCCCATCCCATAGGCTATGCTTCTTTGCTGGTTTTCAGTGTTGCCTATATCCTGGTAATGGCCGAGGAGGTGACGCATTTGCGAAAATCCAAACCGGTTATTCTGGCAGCGGGTATCATCTGGGCCATGATCGGGGTTGTTTATGCTCAAAACGGCCTGAATCATGAGGCGGAAATCGCGGTCCGCCATAATATTCTTGAATATGCCGAATTGTTTTTCTTCTTGCTGGTGGCGATGACCTATATCAACACCATGGAAGAGCGAAATGTCTTTGCGGCATTGCGCTCCTGGCTGGTGGGCAAGGGGTTCTCGTTTCGGCAATTGTTCTGGATTACCGGGATCCTGGCGTTTTTCATCTCGCCAATCGCGGACAATCTGACAACGGCGCTTTTGATGTGCGCGGTGGTCATGGCGGTGGGGAGCGATACGCCGCGATTCGTGGCGCTGGCTTGTATCAATATTGTCGTTGCGGCCAATGCAGGTGGAGCGTTCAGCCCGTTTGGCGATATTACAACGCTCATGGTCTGGCAAAAGGGTATCGTGCAGTTCGACGAGTTTTTCAAACTGTTTATTCCCTCGGTTGTTAATTTCGTGGTGCCGGCGGCGATCATGCATTTTGCCATTCCCAAGAAACAGCCGGCACCCATGGATGGAGCAATCTCCATGAAGTTTGGCGCCAAGGGCATTATCTTCTTGTTCCTGTGCACTATCGCCACGGCGGTAAGTTTCCATAATTTCCTGCATCTTCCGCCCATGCTCGGCATGATGACAGGACTGGCCTATATGCAGTTCTACGGGTATTACATCAAGAAGATGGAGCCTTATAAAATCGTTGGGAACAATCCCAATGCCAAGATCGGCGATGTTGTTGCCTTTGATGTGTTCAAAAAGGTTGCACGCTCAGAATGGGATACGTTGTTGTTCTTCTTTGGCGTGGTTTTGAGCGTTGGCGGGCTTGGCTTCCTGGGCTACCTGGCGCTGGCCTCGCATGTCATGTATATCCAGCTTGGCCCTACCACGGCAAATATCATGGTCGGTGTCTTGTCGGCCATAGTCGATAATATCCCGGTGATGTTCGCGGTTTTGACCATGAACCCGGATATGCCGCTGGTGCAATGGTTGCTGGTTACCCTGACAGCCGGTGTTGGGGGTTCGTTGCTGTCGATCGGTTCGGCGGCCGGGGTTGCCCTGATGGGGCAGGCGCGCGGTTATTATACCTTCCTGGGGCATCTGAAATGGACCCCGGTCATTGCCCTTGGGTATGCCGCCAGCATCGTTGTCCATATGATGATGAACGGGTAGGTTTTTTTGAATGCGAGACTGAAACAAAAAAAGCCGGGGGTGTTGCCCCGGCTTTTTATATGGGTTGTGAAGAGGGCAATCAGCCAAGATTGGCGTTGGCGAAATCCCAGTTGACGAGATTATCCAGAAAGACGTCCAGGTAATCCGGGCGGCGGTTCTGGAAATCAAGATAATAGGCATGTTCCCAGACATCGGCTGTCAGAATTGCTTTTTGGCCATGGGCCATGGGCAGGTCGGCATTGGCGGTCTTGGTGATTTTCAGCTTGCCGCCATCGAGCACCAGCCAGGTCCAGCCGCTGCCGAACTGGGTGATCCCGGCATTCTTGAACTGGGCGGCGAATTCGTCGTAGGAGCCAAAATCTTGTGTGATTTTATCGGCAATGGCACCGGTTGGCGCGCCGCCGCCGCACGGTTTCATGCTGTTCCAGTAAAATGTATGGTTCCAGACTTGGGCGGCGTTGTTGAAAATGCCCGCCTTTTGCGCATCGCCGGCCACCGCCATGATGATCTCTTCAAGGGATTTACCGGCCAGATCCGTATCCTTGATGAGGTTGTTGAGATTGGCGACATAGGTGGCATGATGTTTGCCGTGGTGAAAACCCAGCGTGTTGGCGGAAATATGGGGTTCCAGCGCATCGCTGGAAAAGGGCAGTTCGGGAAGTTCAAAAGCCATGTGGTTATTTCTCCTTGAGCTTTAAATAATACAAATCTATGGACATGATCTAGGCAGGGGGCAGGTAATGTCAACCCGTGTGAATTAAAATCAGTCTAATTCCTTGATCCAGTCTTCAATGGCGATCAGGGCGCGGGCGCTATGGGCCTGTTTGCGGGCCAGCTTGCGCTGGCCGCGGCGGCGGCGCTTGCCCGCTTCAGGAACTGCCGGAATAACGGGAGGGAAAAGACCAAAATTGACATTCATCGGCTGAAAGCCGCGTTTGTTCCCGGTATCTTCAAGATATCCGCCGGTGATATGGGCGAGCAGGGCGCCGTGCGCGGTTACGGGTGGCGGGGGGATGACGGGTTTGCCAAGACGCTCACGGGCGGCGAACAGTCCGGCGAGCAGCCCCATTGCGGCGGATTCCACATAGCCTTCCACGCCGGTAATCTGCCCGGCAAAGCGCAGGCGTGGCTGGGCCTTGAGGCGCAGGGTATTGTCGATCAGCCTGGGGGAGTTGAGGTAGGTATTGCGGTGCATGCCGCCCAGACGGGCAAATTCGGCGTTTTCCAGTCCGGGAATCTTGCGGAAAGTTTCTTTTTGCGCGCCATATTTCAGCTTGGTCTGAAACCCTACCATATTATAAAGGGTGCCCAGCGCATTGTCCTGGCGCAATTGCAATATGGCGTAAGGCTTGATATCCGGTGCGTGCGGGTTGGTCAGGCCAACCGGTTTCATGGGGCCGAATCGCAGGGTTTCAAAGCCGCGTTCGGCCATCACTTCAACTGGCAGGCAGCCGTCAAAATAAGGCGTGTTTTTCTCCCATTCCCTGAAATCCCCGGTCTCCCCGGTGGTCAGATCATGGATCAGGGTCTTGTACTGCTTTTCATCAAGCGGGCAGTTTATGTAATCCGCGCCACTGCCGCCGGGGCCGGGCTTGTCATAGCGGGACTGGAACCAGCAAATGTCAAAATCGATACTGTCCTTGTAGATGATCGGGGCGATGGCGTCGAAAAATGCCAGTTCATCTTCGCCGGTCAGGGCGCCAATGGCAGCGCCCAGGTTGGGTGAGGTGAGGGGGCCTGTGGCGATTACCACGCTGTCCCAGTCTTTGGGCGGGATTTGAGAAATTTCGCCGCGTTCGATGTGAATCAACGGGTGGCTTTGCACATGCTTGGTTATCTCGCGGGAAAATCCGGCCCGGTCCACGGCCAGGGCGCTGCCTGCCGGGACCTTGTGCGTGTCCGCCGCGGCCATGATGAGAGAGCCAAGACGGCGCATTTCTTCATGCAACACCCCCACGGCATTGGCGCTTGCATCATCCGAGCGCAGGGAGTTGGAACAGACAAGCTCGGCCAGATTGCCGGTTTCATGGGCCTGGGTGCCTTTGCCGGGGCGCATCTCATGGAGGATAACCGGGACGCCGGCATTGGCGCAGGTCCAGGCTGCCTCGGAGCCGGCCAGGCCGCCGCCGATAATATGAACAGGATTTGGGTGTATTTTGGTCATGGATAATCACAATGTGATGATATGGAGGATCTTCCATACACCGGTGGACCAAAATGTGATAGGGAGACGGACACGAATCTTGAGAGGGAATAACTGGTTTGCGTATCCGTCTGGCCCTGGTTGGCGTTGTTCTTGGCGTGGTGCTCGCGGGCTGCGAGTCCATGAACTGGCGTTCGCCGGATGATTATTTTGCCCATATGAAGGTCAAGCCGCCGGTGGGAACGAAAGTTTCCGTTTGTCATGGTTATAGTTGCAAGTATCGCTCGCCGGTAAAATTTACAGCCGAGGATCTGGCACGGATCGGCGCAGAGGTTAAAAAGGGCGGGGATAGCGCGGCGGGCGAGCGCAAGGGGGTGGCTAGCGCCATTGCCCTGATCGAGCGGATCGTGGGCAAGGCGGCGGGGACCGACAAGGACCTTGGACAGCTTCAACTGAAACTTGCCGGTAAACGCGGCCAGCAGGATTGTGTTGACGAGGCCACCAATACAACGAGCTATCTTGTCATGATGAAGAAAAATGGCCTGCTGAAATATCACAGCGTCAAACAGCCGGCTGGCCGCGGTTTCTTTCTTGATGGGCGCTGGCAGCATTTCTCGGCTGTTCTTGAGGATGAGACGGATGGCAAATCCTGGGTGGTGGATTCCTGGCCCAAGGATAATGGCAAGCCGCCGGTTATCCTGCCGCTCAAGATGTGGATGAAGGATTACGACAATTACGCGTGAGTTCCTGCTTCAATTCACCTACTTCCTTGTGCAACCTGCGGATTTCTTCGAGGATATGCTCGTTACTGGCAATCATCAGTCCACGGTCATCGCGGGCTTCAGCTTCGTGTTCGGACTGCATGGCGTCAACGATGACGCCGATAAACAGGTTGAGCACGGTAAAGGCGGTGATGATGATGAACGGGACGAAGAGAAGCCAGGCCAGCGGGTAAACTTCCATTACCGGGCGGACGATCCCCATCGACCAGCTCTCCAGGGTCATGATCTGGAAGAGCGTGTAGGATGAAGCGCCGAGCGAGCCGAACCATTCGGGGAAACTTGCCGCGAAGAGCTTGGTGGAGATGACCGAGAACACAAAAAAGATCAGCCCGATCAGCAAAACGATGGAACTCAGCCCCGGCACCGCGCCGAGAAGCCCGGCGACAACCCGGCGCATGGCCGGAACCGAGGTCAAAAGGCGCAGGACCCGAAGGATGCGCAAGGCGCGCAGGACGGACAGGGGGCCGGTTGCTGGAACAAGGGCAATGATGACGACAAGAAAATCGAAAATGCGCCATGGATTGCGCCAAAATCCCTTGAAATCAACGCTCATCCGGGCGGCAAGCTCCAGCACAAACAGCCCCAGGATTGTCTTGTCCAAAATTCCCAGGAAACCTCCGGTCCGGGCCATGATCGCGGGGCTGGTTTCAAGGGCAAGAATAAACGAGTTAATGATAATCAGCACCAGAATTGCCGGTTCAAAGCGGGGATGCGCGATTAAAACCGCCAGTTTTTTTCGGATCATCTGGGGGCTGTCTCCATTTTGTCATATTTTCTGCACCGCAAATAAAACCTTGGGGCGGGTATTTCAACCGCTTTGTGTCTTGCGAAGCCAAGCTACCAGCACCTGCAAGGATCGTTCACCATTTTGCGGCTCTTGACTTTACTTCCCCTCATATCCACCTAAGCTGATGATGTTGCGATTCGTCTTTTTCGACAGGAAAGATTACCGGTTCGCGGAACCAATGAGAGAGATTAAAAAGATAATCATATGACCGATACAGAAGAAAAAAACACCACGCCTCCCGTTGATGGTATTTATCCGGTATTGCCGTTGCGCGATATCGTGGTCTTTCCGCATATGATTGTACCGCTTTTCGTCGGGCGTGAAAAATCCATCAAGGCGCTGGAAGAGGTTATGCAGAATGATAAGCAAATTCTGCTTGTGGCCCAGAAAAATGCCTCCGATGATGATCCGGAGGTTGATGAAATTTACGATGTGGGCACGATCTCAACCGTATTGCAGCTTCTGAAACTGCCCGATGGAACGGTCAAGGTTCTGGTTGAGGGGGCCGCGCGTGCGCGGGTCGCCGCCTATACCGATAATCCGGATTATTTCGAGGCCGATACCATTGTGGTTGAAGATGAATTTGGCCCGGAAGAAGAGATGGAGGCGCTGTCGCGCTCGGTGGTCAGCCAGTTTGAAAATTATGTAAAGCTCAACAAGAAAGTGCCGCCGGAGGTTTTGGGTTCGGTAGGGCAGATTGATGATTATTCCAAGCTTGGCGACACGGTCGCCTCGCACATGGCTATCAAGGTTTCAGAAAAGCAAGAACTGCTCGAGAGTTTTTCCATCATTGCGCGTCTTGAACGGGTTTACCAGATGATGGAAAGCGAGATCGGCGTTTTGCAGGTGGAGAAGAAAATCCGTGGCCGGGTAAAGCGCCAGATGGAGAAAACCCAGCGCGAATATTATCTCAACGAGCAGATGAAGGCGATTCAGCAGGAGCTGGGCGATTCAGACGAGGGCGGTGATGAACTGGCCGAGCTTGATGAAAAAATCAAGACAGTGAAACTGTCCAGGGAAGCCAGGGAGAAAGCGCAGGGCGAACTCAAGAAGCTGCGCCATATGAGCCCCATGTCAGCCGAAGCCACGGTGGTGCGCAATTATCTCGACTGGTTGCTGAATATTCCGTGGAGTGCAAAATCACGCATCAAGAAAGACCTGAAGAAGGCGCAGGAGGTGCTCGATAACGATCATTATGGCCTGGAAAAGGTCAAGGAACGCATTATCGAGTATCTTGCGGTGCAGCAGCGCACCAATATGCTCAAGGGGCCGATCCTGTGTCTCGTTGGTCCGCCCGGTGTCGGCAAGACCTCGCTGGGCAAATCCATTGCCCGGGCGACAGGGCGCGAGTTCGTGCGTTTGGCCCTTGGCGGGGTGCGCGATGAGGCGGAAATTCGCGGTCACCGGCGCACATATATCGGCTCCATGCCGGGCAAGGTTATCCAGTCGATGAAAAAGGCCAAGACCATCAATCCGTTGTTCCTGTTTGATGAAATCGACAAGATGGGCGCGGATTTTCGCGGTGATCCGTCATCGGCCCTGCTCGAAGTGCTGGACCCGGAACAAAACAATACCTTTGCCGATCATTATCTGGAAGTTGATTATGACCTGTCCAAGGTGATGTTCATTACCACCGCCAATACGCTCAATATTCCGCCGGCGCTGATGGACCGGATGGAGATCATTCGCATTGCCGGCTACACCGAGGATGAAAAGGTCGAGATTGCCAAGCGGCACCTCATCCCGGCGCAGCTCAAGGCGCATGGTCTCAAAGCCGATGAATGGACGCTTGATGAGGATGGATTGCGCGAGATTATCCAGCGTTATACCCGCGAGGCGGGAGTGCGAAACCTGGAACGCGAGATTGCCAAGCTGGCGCGCAAGGCGGTGAAGGAACTGGTGACTTCCGAGAAAAAGGTTATCAATGTTACGAAAGAGAACCTGGCCGATTTCCTGGGAGTTGCCAAGCACCGTCATGCCGAAATCGAGGGCGAGGATCAGGTGGGTTTTGTTACCGGTCTGGCCTGGACGGAAGTTGGCGGCGAGCTTTTGACCATTGAAGGCGTGATGATGCCGGGCAAGGGCAAGATGTCTGTGACCGGTAACCTGCGTGACGTGATGAAGGAATCCATCCAGGCGGCGAATGCCTATGTGCGCTCGCGGGCGGTTGAATATGGCATTGAACCGCCGATGTTTGACAAGCGAGATATCCATGTGCATGTGCCTGAAGGCGCAACCCCCAAGGATGGCCCTTCGGCTGGCGTAGCCATGGTGACGGCGATAGTCTCCATCATGACGGGCATCCCGGTGCGCCGGGATGTGGCGATGACCGGCGAGATCACCTTGCGCGGGCGGGTGTTGCCGATTGGCGGCTTGAAGGAAAAACTTCTTGCAGCGCTGCGCGGCGGCGTCAAGCGGGTGATAATCCCGGAAGAAAACGCCAAGGACCTGGCGGAGATTCCCGATAACGTGAAAGAGGGCATGGATATCATCACGGCGGCGAGCATTGATGATGTGCTGCATGTGGCGCTGGTTCGTCATCCCGAGGCGATCGAATGGGATGACGAAAAAACCCTTCAGGACAAGAAATCCGTCAAGGATGAGAAGTTTGGTGATCCGGTTACCGCGCACTGAGACATTTTGGGGGCGCAAATGGTATCCCGGCGCGAAGATAATCCTGTGATCGGGTTTCTTCGTCTGGTTGGCTGTGAAAAGGCTTGCAATTCTGCGTTTTTTTGAACAAATACACCTGCGATAGGAATTCACGCGAATCACTCTTTGATAGAAAGGATTGAGTTAGATGAACAAGAACGAGGTGATCTCCGCTGTTGCCGCGGATTCAGGATTGACGAAAAATGATGCGGCCAAGGCGGTTGAGTCCCTGCTTGGCGTTATCACCAATGCGCTCAAGGCTGGCGATGATGTTCGTTTCGTCGGTTTTGGCACCTTTGCTGTCAGCCACCGGGCCGCGACGACCGGTCGTGATCCGCGTACCGGCAACCCGGTTCAGATCTCGGCCCGCAATAATGCCAAGTTCAAACCCGGCAAGGGCCTGAAAGATGCGGTCAACAGCTAGACCGGCAACTTGAAATTGACTATAACCACGGCGGGCGGCTTTTTTGCCGCCCGTTGATATCTGGACGATCAGGGCGGTTAGCTCAGCTGGGAGAGCACCTCGTTTACACCGAGGGGGTCGGGAGTTCGAGCCTCTCACCGCCCACCAGATTTGCAGATAAGCAATCACGAAATTTCAAAAAATCAAGATATCGATTTTAGTCTTCTTCAGGTGACAGGCCGGAAATAAAGAACTATCATCCCTTGATATTGTCCGGCAAATTCAAGGGGCGGTTGTAACGTGTGGTTTCAAAAACCGCTGACCGGGGCTGAACCCGGCAGACGAAAACGCGAGCTGTTCAGGCGTTTCGGCCTTGCTGCAAGGCGCAGGCGGAGCTTCAGGATATGAAACACGCTCCGGGCTCTGCTGTATCGTTTTACTTCAGACGTTTAATGCATGCGCCCGAGCGCCTTTTGGCGGTTTTTTTCCTTTGTCTTTTATTGTTGCTTGTTTTGACGCCGCTGTTCGAGATTGTGCGTGATGCCTTGAGCTATCAGGCCTATGATCTTTCCTATCATCCCGGGGCCAGGGTTGGTGATTTTACCCTGTTTCACCTTGAGCGGGTCTTTACCGGGCGCTTGTCCCGGGCATTGTTTTACAAGCCCTTGCTCAACTCGCTGATGGTGGGGGGCGGGGTGACCGTGCTGGCGGTCATAATCGGTTCAGGGCTGGCCTGGTTGATGGTGCGCACGGATTTGCCGTTTCGCGGCTTTTTTGGCGCCATGGCCGTTGTGCCCTACATGATGCCATCCTGGGTTCTGGCGCTGGCCTGGATGACCTTGTTCAAGAATGACCGGATCGGCGGGGCAGACGGCATGGTCACTTATTTTTTTGGCGTTTCGCCGCCGGACTGGGTGGCTTACGGGCTGTTTCCCATCATCATTTGCCTGGCGCTGCATTATTATGCCTATTCCTACCTGCTGGTTTCGGGCGCCCTGATGACGGTGGATTCAGAGCTTGAGGAGGCCGGGGCGATTTGCGGGCTGTCGCGTTTCCGCCGCTTGTGGCGGATTACCGCGCCCTTGCTGCTTCCGGCGCTGGGCTCGGCGGTGGTGCTCACCTTTATCCGCATTCTGGGGACCTTCGGGACACCGGCACTGCTGGGGTTGCCGGTGCGGTTTTTTACCTTTTCGACCCAGATTTATGCCTCGTTGAATGCCCGCAATGCCGGGGATGGTTACGTGTTGGCGCTGGTGCTGGTGGTTCTGGCGGTCCTGTTCATCTATATCAACAGCCGGATCCTGGGGGTCCGGCGTTCTTATGTCACGGTGACTGGCAAGGGCTTTCGCCAGCGTCCCATTGCGCTTGGCCGCTGGCGCACGCCTTTGACTGTTCTGGTGGGGTTTTTTATCCTCTCCACCGTGTTCTTGCCGCTGATCCTTCTGGCCTGGGAATCCATGCTGATTAATCCGGGCGAATATGGCTGGAGCAACCTGACCCTGCATTACTGGATCGGTGAGGCGGGGGATGAGTTTGTTCACGGCGAAGCGGGGGTGATGCGCAATGGCCAGATCCTTTCAGCCCTTGGCAACTCGCTGCGGCTGGGTTTTTTTGCTGCTGCTATCAACGGTGTTGTCGGGGTCCTGGTGGGCTATGCCATCGTGCGCACCCGCGGCTCGTGGATGTCCAAGGGGCTCGAAGGTATTGCCTTTACACCCTATATTTTCCCCTCCATTGCGCTTGGCGCCATTTACCTGGGTATTTTTTCCACCGGTTATGGGCCGCTGCCGGCGCTTTACGGCACCTTTGCACTCCTGGTGCTCATCACCACGGTGAAAAACCTGCCCTTTACCTCGCGAACCGGCATTTCGGCCCTGTTGCAAATCGATAAATCCCTTGAAGAAGCCGCACGCGTGCAGGGAATCGGTTGGGTCAAGCGGATGTATAAAATCATCATCCCCATGTCTACCAGCGGAATCGTGGCCGGGATGTTGCTCACCTTCATCACCGCCATGCGCGAGCTTTCCCTGATTATCCTGCTGCTGACCCCCTCGACCATGGTGATGACCGGGTTGATCTTCTCCTACGAAGCCGAGGACAAGACCCAGCATGCCGGGGCCGTGACGCTGATACTTGTTTTGATAATTATCGGGATCAACCTTCTGGTGCGCCGCTTTTTTGGCGATAGCCTTTCGGGTCTGCGCCAGTCTTGATGCAATGTGAAAAAAATACAACTGGAGGATAAAACAATGCGTCTGACCAAAACTCTTCCCGCCCTTGCCGTTGCTCTTGGACTGGGGCTTGCCATGGGGGCCTATGCGCAAGCTGGCGAGCGCCCGCCGCCATCGCCGGAGATGGATGCCTGGATGAAGGCGGCCAAGCTGGGTCCTTATGATACAGGCAAGCATGACTGGGCCGAGATTGAGAAAAAGGCAAGAGAAGAGGGGGCGGTTGTCATCTATTCGGCGTCTTCGCGCATGGCCAAGGTGGCCAAGCGGTTCATGGACAAGTATCCCGGCATAAAGGCCACGTCTTATGACCTTGGATCGGTGAAAACCATCGAGAAAACCGTGCGCGAGCAAAGCGCCAACCTGTTTAACGCCGATATCATCACCACCGGTGGTTCGGGGCAGGTTGTGCATGAGCTCTGGGGCAAGAACCGGATTGTCAATTTTGTCCCCGACATGTTCAGGGACAAGATTCCGCAGGCCTATCGTGAACCGGTGCTGATCCGGGTGCTCGAAGCCGTCGTGTTCATGTATAACGGTGAGGCGCATCCCGATACGCCGCCGGTGAAAAACATCTGGGAGTTCACGGAGCCGCGCTGGAAAGGCAAGCTGGTGATGAAGGACCCTCTGCAGTCGCTCACCAATTACATGGGGGTGGCTACACTTGTGCAGCATGCCGATGAACTGGCCGCGGCCTATCACCGTTATACGGGCAAGAATATTGTCCTCAGCGAAGGGGTTCCCGATGCCGGTTACGAGCTTTTGTACCGGCTTTTGCACAATGATCTGGTGATCTTGAAATCGGGTTCCAAATCAGCCAAGGCTTCGGGCAAGCCGGGGCAGAAAAATCCGCCGGCATTTTTTGGCGCCATGACCTATTACCGCTATAATTTCTCCAAGGGGCTGGTGAACAAGTTCTTCATCAAGCTCGATCCGGCGGCAAAGATCATCTATCCGACCTATACGGCGATTGCCGCGCGGGCGCCGCATCCCAATGCCGCCAAGCTGTTTACGGCCTTTTTACTGGGCAGTACGGAGCTTAAGGCGGATATGAAGCTTGAAAAACCCTACAAGAAGGGCCGCAGCGCAGAGCTGCTTCAGGGATTGCTTCCCTATTTCGAGCCCGGTTCAAAAAGCCCGCGCAATGATGTGCCGTTCCCGGAAGGGGGCGAGGCGTGGGATGATATGAAGGCGTGGACGGTTGATCCTGATTTCATGTATCGCGAAGGCCCCAAGGTTCGCGATTTCTGGATTCAGGAATCGGCAGGTTAGGCCGGATCATCATGCAAGCCATTGAACTGACCCGGGTTGACAAGAGCTATGGCGCAGAGCAGGCGGTTGCGCCGCTTGACCTGGCCATAGAGCCGGGCGCTTTTGTGACCATTCTTGGTCCTTCAGGCTGCGGCAAGACGACCTTGCTGCGTCTGATCGCCGGGCTTGAAGAACCCGATCACGGTGATATCAAGCTGGGTGACAAGCTGGTTTTCTCGAAGGCCAGGGGAATTACCGTTCCGCCGGAAAAACGGGGCATCGGCCTGATTTTCCAAAGCTATGCCCTGTGGCCGCACATGACGGTGGAAAAAAACATCACTCTGGCTTTAAAAGAGCAGAAAAAGTCTCCTGAGGAGATCGAGGACCGGCTGGTCAATGCCTTGCAAATGGTGCAACTGGACGAATATCGCCATCGCTACCCGTCGGAGCTTTCCGGCGGGCAGCAGCAACGCGTTGCCGTTGCCCGGCTGATCGCCATGCGCTCAACTGTTTTGCTGATGGATGAGCCGCTATCGAATCTTGACGCCATGCTGCGCACCGATATGCGGGCTGAAATGAAGCGCTTGCACCGCCAGCTTGAAGCGACAACGGTTTATGTCACCCATGACCAGGTGGAAGCCCTGACCTTGTCGGATGTGATCGTGGTAATGAGCAACGGGCATGTGCAGCAGCACGGCACACCCTTTGACATCTATCACCATCCGGCCAATTTGTTCGTGGCCGAGTTTATCGGGGATCCGCGGATTAACCTCATGGATGCCCGGATCTGGAGAGATTCTGACGGGCAGGGGATAGATCTGGGCTTTGCCAGGGTTCCGCTTGCGCTTGTTCCTGAAGGGGCGCCGGACAAGGTGATTGCCGGTATCCGGCCCGAGGCGGTCAAGGTATCCCTTGAGGCTGATGGGCACGGTGTTGAGGCGGTGCTGGAAAATGCCCAGCCCACGGGGTCGGAGACGATCTTGTTTACACGTGCAGGTGAGATCCGGCTGAACGCCATTACGCCGGGATTCGTGCCCATGGAAACGGGGCGGGCGCTCTGGCTGCGGATCGACCCGGAAGATATCAACCTGTTCGATCCTGATAGTGGCAAAAACTTAAATAACCGTCCCGCCTGATGCTTTCCGCCTGAGTGATCTGGCAAGGTCGAGAAGTTCGCTGAAATGCCCGATAATGTAATCGGCGCGAACCGTTTCATCATCGCGGTTAAAGGCGATCGTGGTCATGCCAATGGCTTTTGCTCCGTTCAGCTCATCTGCTGAATGGGCGATGAAGGCGGCGTCTTGCGCCTTGCATCCTAGTTGCCCAAGCGTGGTGAAAAATATCTCTGGTTCCGGTTTAAAGGCGCCGGTTTCCGATGAGGTGATGAAGGCGTCCCAGATCTTGTCAATCCCGGCCTTGGAAAACCATTCCAGCTTGGTTTTTCCGGGCTGGAATGAGTTGGTGACAATGGCCAGCTTGAAGCCGTCATCATGAAGATGGTGAAGAGTGTCCCTGACCCCGTCAAAGAATGTTATTTCCGCCATGGCCCGGGCTAAAAAGCGCCGGTCCCTGGCGCGGTATCGGGCCGGGCGGCCATAGAGGCTTGAAATGCCGTCATACATTTCATCGAGAGAAATCTTCCCCCGGGCGGCTCTGGCTTGCAATGCCTTGATCTTTTTCCTGTTTTGTTTGTTCAGAACTCGCCATTCCGGGCCAAAATAGGATTCCAGTTTTTGCTCATAGCCGGGACGATGATAGATAATATCGCAAGCATCAAACAAAAAGGCGTTCATATTGGGCTATCTTGTTCATCGGTTCTGCCGCCGGCTGGCACAGGCGTGGTGGTGGTTGATCCGAGTGTAGCGTTTAATGGCGCGCGGTCAAATGCAGCCCATGCGGGGGGATGGAATCCCACAGAAATTTTGCAAATCAGCTTGCCGTCATGAGTGCCGGAATGGCAAAGAGCCCGAGAATGGATATGAGTAATATGAACAAGAAGGCGTTAAACGCACTGTTCCAGCTTCCCGTTGCCGCTTTCAGGTTGAGATAATAACGCAGGATATAGCGGGCCTTGAGAAATGTGATGAGCATGAGAGCGCTCATCCAGATCACGCCAAGGCTCTGGGTGCTGGTGACATGCCCGGCGAGCATGGTGCCGATGGTGAGAACCATCATGGCAACCCAGGCATAGATCAGCTCGCGGCGCGTTGGTTGGTTGGCTTGCATGATGAGGTCCTAGCGCATGAGAAAAACAAGCGGGAAAAGAATGATCCAGATAAGATCAACCATATGCCAGAAAGATACCCCGGTTTCGAGATTCTCAAGCGAGTTCTTCCAGGCGACTATGGCGAGGATAATCAGGCCCAGCACCACGTGAAGGGCATGAAAACCGGTCAGCAGGAAATAGAGCGTGTAAAATGTATTGGTTTCAATGCCGATTCCGTGCTCGAATTTCTCATAATATTCGATCGACTTGACACCGAGAAACACGATACCGAAAAATCCGGCGCCACCCAGCCAGAGGCGGGCCCGTGTTGACTTTTCTTCTTCCTGGGCGTTCAGGGCAAGGGCTGCGCATATGCCGCTGGTAATCAGGACCATGGTATTGATGGCGCCGTATAACCGGTTCAGGGTGTCCTGGGATTGCGTGAAGGTATCAAGGTCAAGGATCCGGGCAATGGAAAAGCCGATAAAAGCGGCGCCAAACACCGCGAGTTCACTCCAGATCAGGAGCCACATCATGGGGTTTCCCGGCAGATTGGACAGGGCGCCCCAATCGCCGTCAAGGCTGTCCGCCGGAACCGCCCCGGATACGGGTGGTTCCGCTTCGCTCAATTTGTGATTCAGGCTGTCCATCGGATTCTTCCTTGCTCAATAGGACTTAATCTAGAGTGACGCTGCCGATATCTCAGTAACTAGATCACTATTAAGAAGCGTTCTTACGCAACCAGGTGCTGATATAAATAGGGCAGGGCCTGCGTGAGTTTCCCGGCATGGGAAATGATGGAAAATGCGCCATTTCCGAAGATATAGGGAAAATAACTCTGGGCCTTGGCATCAATGGTGACACCATACACCATATTTCCGGCATAACGGGCTTCCTTGATGGCTTTTTTGGTGTCTTCAACACCGTAACGCCCTTCATAATGATCCAGATCATTGGGTTTTCCGTCGGTGATGACCAGGATCAGGCGTTTTTCGTTGGGGCGTTTTTCCAGTTCCTGGCTCACATGCCGCAGGGCCGCGCCCAGGCGGGTGTAAAACCCGGGTTTCAGGGCGCCGATGCGGGAGAGAATCCTGGGGCCGGAATGCTCGTCAAAATCCTTGATGGTGGAAAGAAATATGCGCTTGTTTTTCAGAGACGAGAAACTGTAAATGGCAAATTCGTCACCGCTTGCGGTCAATCCCAGGGTTAGAGCCGCCAGGGCCTCACGGGCTACTTCTATGACCTGACGCCCCTCAATCCAGCTTTCGGTTGAGCGTGATACATCAATCAACACGGCAACGGCAAGATCGCGCCCCTGCTCACGTGCCTGAAGATAAATGCGGTCAGAGCCTTCACCATGGGCGAGAAAATCACAGCGCGAGCGGATCAGGGCATCCATGTCAAATTCGGGGCCATCAAGCTGGGCGCGGAAAATCTCGCGCTTTGGCCGCAGGGCTTCAAATTGACGTTTGACAGCCCGGATGCGCCGCCGGGATTCTGCATCGGGTTTCCATTCCTGGCCATCTTCAGCTTCAGCCCCCACGCTGGTGAGGACATTGCAAAAATCTTCATTATAGACCCCTTTGCGGTAATCCCATTCGGGGTAGACATGCTTGCCGGAAAGACGTTCAATTTCGATATCTTCGGGCGAGAGGTTGAGATTGAAGCTGAGTTTTGTTGCCGCCTTTTTGGTGGTGTTGGTCAGGGTGATTTCATCCATGGAATCGGCGGCGTTCTTCGCGGTGTCTTCCTCGTCATCTTCGACCTGCCGGTTCAGATTGAGCATTTCCATCAATTGCTGAAGGCCGCTGAAAGGGTTGAGCAGGAGTGAATCCCGGCGATCTGCCTGATCGGCGTTTTTCCGGCTTGCCTTGTGGGTTTTTTCCGAATCCGTTTCTTCGGAAGGGCCGCTGTCCTCGCTGTCATATTCACGTTTTTCAGCCTCAACGCGCGGCGGTTGCGGGACCGATTCGCCCCATAGGATGACCGCCATATGAGGCTTGTACTGGGCTGGTGCTGACCATTGCTCCAGTGAGCGGGCCGGGGAGAGGATGGCGTCCAGCATTTCGGCTGCCGGACCTTTGGGGGCCGGGCCGCCAAGCATCGCGATAATGCAGCTTTCCAGCCAATTTTCACTATCGGGAAGATCGCGCGGTTTGCGCAGCTTGAGCAGGGCGGATTTAAGGCGTTTATAGCGCGGCGCCATGCCGGGAAATTCGCTCAGGGTTCTTTTGGTCACCATGGCCGCATGCCGCAGATAGGCAATATCGGTGCGCAGGGGGTCATCATGGATTTGCGGAAGATCTGAGCGCGCAGCCGCCGCCCAGGCGGTGAGCCAGAAATACAGGTCCGTATTGAGGTTGCTGTCCGGCAGGGCCTCTATGGTTTCAGGCAGAAACAGGCTGTCGCCATCAATGCGGGCGCGCAGGATGCTGGCGTCCACATGGGCCAGCCTTTCGCGCCATTTCAGGCGGTGGCGAGAGGTTTCGGGCTTGATGGCCTTGAGTTCAATTCCAAACTCTCCGCCAAGACCGCGAAAGAAGATACCCAGCCTCTTGTGCAGGGTTTCAAAGCTGACCGCCTCGTCAGGGAAGGCCGGGATTCCGGTCCCGGCGGAGATAATGCGGTGCCAGAGCTCACCGACGGTCTCTTCAGGTTCAAAGGGATTGAGGCCCATCAGCCCAACACGGCCTGAATAACATCGGCCAGCCCCTGTTTGACATCTTCATCATCGCTCAAGGGTTCGATCAGGGCGACTCTGACCGCCTGTTCGGTGCTCATTCCCGAGGCTATCAGGGAGGCGCAGTATACCACGAGGCGGGTGGAGGCACCTTCTTCGATATCCTGCCCCTTGAGGGCGCGCAGGCGGTTGGCAATGCGCACCAGGGTTTTGCATTTTTCCGGGGGCAGACCGCTTTCGGCCGCGATAATGTCAATTTCCAGATCCGGCGGCGGGAAGTCAAAACTCATGGCGACAAAGCGTTGCCGCGTGCTGGGTTTCAGGGATTTGATGATGTTCTGGTAGCCGGGGTTGAAGGAAACCACGAGCATGAAGTTATCCGGGGCTTCAAGGGTTTCGTTGGTCCGGTCGAGGGGCAGGATCCGCCGGTCATCGGTGAGCGGATGCAGGACAACGGTGACATCCTTGCGCGCTTCAACAACTTCATCGAGATAACAAATGCCGCCTTCGCGCACGGCGCGGGTGAGGGGGCCATCCACCCAGACGGTTTCCCCACCCTTGAGCAGGTAGCGCCCGGTCAAATCAGAGGCGGCCAGGTCATCATGGCAGGCAACGGTGTAGAGCGGCAGGCCAAGCTTTGCCGCCATATGATTGACGAAGCGGGTTTTGCCGCAGCCCGTGGGGCCCTTGAGAAGAAGCGGCAGCTTGAGCTTGTAAGCGGACTCAAAGACGGCACATTCATCGCCGACAGCCTGGTAAAAAGGCAAGGATCCTTCTTTAATCTCATGTTTTGAATCGGCCATTTGATGTTTCTCCTTGAAATCCATTTGCAAAGGAATACTCGCCTTCAACCGGAATGGGCAATCATGTGCTGTGTATCTATCACGGCAATTCAGCAACAGCTAATGTTTTTGGCAAAACTCCGGTCCTGCCTGAATAATCGGAACCGATTCCTGCATTTTGCACGCGGAACGGTGGCGCCGGTTATTCGACAATGTCGGTTCTGGTGCTGTCTATGAAGGCCAGAACATCGGCTTTTTCAGTTTCGGGTACGCAAAAATGCTCAAGGGTTTGCTCCAGATGTGAAACAAAAATGCTCCAGTCATCTGAAGAAATTCCCATCCCCTTGTGAGAGGTTTGATTGTCGCGTCCGGTATAGAGCAGTGGTCCGCCGGCATTGGCGCAGAGGTAATCTACAAGCAATTGTTTTTCCCGGGCAATTCCATCATCGCCGCGATTGGCCCAGAAGCGGCCCAGTTGTTCATCGGCGGCGAGGCGCGGAAGCAGGTCGCCCACCACGGCTGAAATTCCGTCATAGCCTCCAAGGCGTGCATAAAGGGATGCCTGATCCGTCATATTGTCCTCCTGAATGTTTCTCGTTGATCCTGGTTCAAGGATAACAACCCAGAGCGTTTCAGGTGTGAGTTGGACGTGGTTTGTTTGTGATAAATTTATGATACCGCAAAACATCAGGCTGATGTTTCCAGCAGATATCCAATGCCCGATACCGTTATGATTTTCAGCTCCGGGAGTTTCAGGCGCAACCGGCGGACCAGAGAGCGGATTGAGGCTTCTCCGACGATCACATCAGACCAGACATGGTTCAGGATCTGATCGTGGGAAACAGGCGCGTTCCGGTGAGAAATCAGCAGTTCCAGGAGTTTCAGCTCTTTCCGGGTCAGCAATATGGCCTCGCCATCCCGGCGCAGCAAGGTGGGGTTGCGGGTGTATTGGTAGCCGTTTCCCAGCGGTATTGCGGATTCCAGAACCTGGAGGCGGGCCTTGTAGCGGGTCAGTTCCTTTTCAACCTGTTCGTGTTTGACATTGCTCCGGTAGGCCTCGATGAGGCTGCCGCAGGTCATCAGGAAGGGGCGCAAGGCTTCTGCCAGTTCGGGGCTGTAACCGGTTTTGCGGTTGGCGATTCCCACCATGCCCAATAATTCACCGCCGCCATAAAACGGAATGCCCAGAAAAGCCTTGAGGGGCGGGTGGCCCTTGGGCAGACCGCAACTGCGTGGGTCGGTGGCAGGCTGGTTGGCGATGACAAGCTGCCCGGTTTTAAGGACCGCGCCATAGAGCGAATCCAGCCGGGAAAAAACCATTCCCTTCTTGTGATTTTCTTCAAAAAGCTGGCGGGTTTGCTTGCTCCAGGCAATATTGGTTGTCGCGTAGCTTTTGACAAAAGGTTGCCGGTCGGAACTGAAAAATACCTCGCCGATAAAACCATATTCACTCTCGGTCAGGTGAAGGAGAGGATCAAGAAGGCCGTTAAACAGGATATAGGGGTCGGTCTCGGTGAGATACTGGCTGAGGACCGAGGTTATGGCGCGCAACAAAACCTGTTCTGTGGGAACTGCCTCGGTGGTCATGATTGATCTCGTCACAAGAGGATGAGGAATGAATCAAAACGGCCCCGATATCGACTGTCATCGTTACCGGGGCCGTGATTGTTGTCGTTTCAGCAAATTACTCCGCTGGCATTGCCGACTGGTTTTTCTTGATAAGCTCCTTGCCGGGAACAAACACGGCATAGATGAATAACAAGGCGCCAAGGACTACCACCACACCCGCGCCAAGGCGCATCATGTAGAAGAAGCTGAGCTGATCCTGCACATCCATATAGGCGTCTCCGTTGACGCGTTGCAGATGCACCTGAACGGCTCCGGCAAAGGTTAGCGAGAAGGTCATGAAAGCCATGGCCCCGCTCATGATCCAGAAGCTGAGCATGTTGATGACCTGGTTATACGGATCCCGGTTTTTCAACTGCGGGAAGGCATAGGTGAACATGGCCAGATTCAGCGAAACATAGGCGCCGAAGAAGGCCAGGTGCCCGTGGGCCGCGGTGATCTGCGTACCGTGGGTATAGTAGTTCACCGGGGCCAGCGTATGCATGAAGCCCCAGACGCCCGCGCCGAAGAAGGCCAGAACGGAACAGCCCAGAGCCCACAGGATCGCAGCCTTGTTGGGATGATCCCGGCCACCTTTCCAGACCATGGAGAAGGTAAACAGCACCATGGCGAAGAAGGGAACCACTTCGAGCATCGAGAAAATGGAACCGATCCATTTCCAGTATCCCGGCGTTCCGATCCAGAAGTAATGATGCCCCGTGCCAAGCAGGCCTGTGAAAAGGGACAGGGCGGCAATGGAGTACACCCATTTGTCCACAACTTCGCGGTCCACGCCGGTCAGCTTGAGCATCAGGTAAGCGAGGATCGAGGCCATGACCAGTTCCCAAACACCTTCAACCCACAGATGCACGACGTACCACCAATACATCTTGTCGAGCGCCAGGTTGGCCGGGTTATAAAGCGAGAACAAGAAGAACAGGGCGATGCCCCACAGGCCCAGAAGCAGCACATTGGCAACGGCTGTCTTGCGGCCCTTCAGGACAGTCAGGGTGATGTTGTAGAGGAACATCAGCGCGGCAACAATGATCCCGAGCTTGACCCAGAGGGGCTGCTCAAGGAACTCGCGGCCTTCCTTGCCCAGAAGGATATTGCCGTGGAAGAGGTCAAAAGTATAGGTGACCACCACGCCAGCGGTCCCCACCACCAGGATGAGAAGCTGGAGATAGGCCAGCATCGGACTTTCAATCTCGCGCTCGGTTTCTTCCGGAATCAGATAGTAGGCGCCGCCAAAGAAACCGACCAGCAGCCAGACTATCAGGGAGTTGGTGTGAAGCATACGGATGATGTTGAACGGCAATATGTCCGAAAGCAGATTCGGCATAATGTAGACCAGGCCAGCCAAAAGGCCGACAATCACCTGTACAGCGAACAGTGCTATCGCCACCGCAAAGTAGGCGAAAGCTATTTTTTGAGATTCATATTTCATTTCGCGTTTCCTTAACCTGCCTCGTTCGGGGGCCAGTTTTGAGTCTTGATCGTGCTGGTCCAGCGCAAGAAATCAACCAGATCATCAAGTTGTTTCTCGGACAGATTGAACTGCGGCATCTGACGCCGCCCCTTGGTGCCTGAAGGCTGGGCTTTCATCCAGTCTTTCAGCGATTCGCGTGCGCTCTGGGCATCATCCTTGCCGCCGTAGCGAACCCACACATTGCCCAGTTCAGGCGCAAAATATGCTCCCTCGCCAAGAATGGTGTGGCAGTTGATGCAGGCGTTTTCCTCCCAAACCCGTTTCCCCCGGGCAACTGAGTCCGAAAGACCGGCAACATCGGTTGATGTGTTGAGGATATAGAAGTGACTGTGCGCTGTCAGCGCGCCCAGTATCACAAGAAAAAAGATCGACCCGCCATAGAAGATATTACGAGCCGCCGATTTGGTTTGCATGAGCTTCCCCTGAAGTTTGATTTCGATAAAATCACACGCAATTAGATTGAACTCTAAACCTTGCTTCCTTGATTGATATCAAGTGCCGTGGAGTTTGAGGTAAATAAATGCTTAAAAATGTGACATTGTCACGCAACCAAATCTGAAAAACCAATGAGGCTCTTGAATGTGCCTGTTTGTGTATGTTTTTGTATAAATTTGTTGTGATATGGCGGTCATCAGGATTAACCACCTGATTCTCCAGTGAAAACATATAGATATCATGGGTATGATTTAATAATAATTATGCCTTATATATAAAACATTGCATTTTGCGCGTGTGATATAAGTTTGTATCTTGTTTAAATTGTAATTATACACAACTTTTATGAATGCAAATCTGCATGGGGACATATTAATCCTGATGCGGAAGATTCTGGTTATATCATGGGAGGCATGGAAGGGGGCGCAAAGCCGGAGATGGCAAAAAACCGGATTAGAGCAACCCGCGTTCAAGCGAACGCACTATCGTTGCTCTATTTCCTTGATGTCGATCGACTTATCTGCGTTCAAGTGATTCCTCTTGAACGCAGGCTGATCTAATCATGAAAAACTCTGGAAAACAAAAACGTGCCGGTTCACCGACATGTCTTGTACAAGGCAGGAAAAACAGGGAGAATTTTGAAAAAATGGTGAGCCCAGCAGGAGTCGAACCTGCGACCTACTGATTAAAAGTCAGTTGCTCTACCAGCTGAGCTATGGGCCCTTACCAAGAAT
The DNA here is from genome assembly GCA_964533415.1 of uncultured Hyphomicrobiales bacterium. GTDB lineage: Bacteria > Pseudomonadota > Alphaproteobacteria > Rhizobiales > BM303 > BM303. The sequence goes on along the minus strand of CAZHLV010000177.1, from coordinate 178 downwards.
TTGCGGATAATTACGGCCATGCGGCGTTGGGGTCAAGTCAGAACTCTTATTATTTCTCAACAAAATCACCGCAACGTGGGATTACGCAACCTGATGTCTGGAAATTTGGATTTGGTCGTTTCAGGCATCCTGGCATTCCCATTTGATGTAGGCCCTTGTGTCGACGGCCCAGCCTTCG
>CAZHLV010000176.1:0-21617 GCA_964533415.1 uncultured Hyphomicrobiales bacterium | reverse complement strand
CGGTAATAAAATGAGCGAGCGGGCGGCCCGGTAATAAACAAGAGAGAAGTTTTATCTCGCTCGCGGCTATTCCTCGCTAACGCTCGGGCCTCCGCGGGGGCGGGCTGACCGCCCGTCGCGCAGTCGCGCTCTGCTGCCGGTCGCGGGGCTGGGGGATGTGGCTACCCTTCCCCCCGCTCAAGGTCCGCTCCCCCTTCCCACCACCCTTTGCAAACTCCCTGAGGGTGGTGGGGAGGGGGAGCGGGCGGCCCGGTGATAACAAGAGAGAGCGGGCGGCCCGGTGATAACAAGAGTGAACGGGAGGCCAAAAGATACCCCCCGCTGGCATCCTGGTCCTGGAGTCTGCCCTTAATACTCAATCCGGCAGATATACTTGGAAAACACCCAGCCATCGGGGCCGGAATAGCTTTCATCCTGGGCGTTGCGCTTGACAATCACCTGGCGCCACCCTCTTACCGCGTAAGGCTCCATGGTGGACAAGAATGTGCCTGGGCCAAGGCGCATGAGTTCGCGGCAGTTCGAGGACCCGCAGGCGCGCAGGGAAAGATAATTGTCACCCGCCGGGTTGAGGCGGCAAACCACGTAATCTTCGCCTGAATACGCCAGAACCGGGGCGGCTATACCTGCCCAGAGCAAAGAAGCTGTTATTGTTGAAAGAAGAATATGTTTCATAAAAGACCCCTGTTACCTGTCATTTTTCATGAATTGTATTTAACGCCATCAAGCCATTGGCAACAAATGAAATCCTGCCCGTTCAGCGGTCCGAATTGACGCACCTTGCCGGTGCCGGGATTCGCTTACCAGATTAGCCCGAAGACCCCCGCCACCAGCAAGTACCGGATACCCTTGGCGATGAATACCACGAGGGTGAAAAGAACAAGCGGGGTGCGCGAGACCCCGGCGATGACGGTCAGTGGATCGCCGATCACCGGCATCCACGAGGCCAGCAGCGACCAGATCCCCCAGCGCTGGTACCAGCGTGAATATTGCGCAAAGCGCTCCGGCCTGACCGGGAACCACGAACGATGCCGGAAATGGGCGAAAAACCGCCCCAGCCCCCAATTGACGCAGGAGCCAAGGGTGTTGCCGATGGTGGCGACCAGCACCGCCATGGCGAGCGGCGATTTGCCCGCTGCCAGGACCCCCGCCAGAACAGCCTCTGATGAGCCGGGCAGCAAGGTGGCGGACAAAAACGCCGATGCGAAAAGACCGGTGAGCAGGCTCATGGAAAACATTCCCGGCTCCTTGCCGGAAAGGCGAGGGGGGTATCGGGGGGCGCGCTGTTGACTACCACAACTCGATCTTTTGCCCCTGCTTGCGCAGTTCTTCCGCCCGCGCCTGGATGAATCGCTGGAAGGGCATTTTTTCATATGAGCCGCTGCGCACATATTCAAACATGCGCAGGAAATGGAAGGGTTTGAAATAGCCCGGCATCCGGGCAACCTCCAGATCGCGGGCCGATTTGCCCGCCGCCACCTCGGTCGCTTTGGCGAAAAAGATTACCGTGGGCGTGAAATTCACCCCCCAGCGCCGCCCCAGCTTTTGCTCCGACATTTCCTTGCCGTCAAAATCCGTGACCTTGCGTGGCCCCCACAGGTCGAGTTGCAGCATGTTGAAATTGGCCTTGATGTAATCGCGGATCTCGGCCCTTGCGAAATTTACCTTGTGGGTTTCGCGGCAATAGGGGCAACCGTTCTGCTCCCAGATCACGGCAAAATGCTTGCCCGCTTCTCCTGCCTCGACCAGGTCGTCTTTCATGTTAAGGAAGGAGTCAAGAAACCACTCCTGCGTATAAAGCCCGCTATCGGCCTTGGCCGGTTCGGATTCAGCAAGGGTGGGGCCGGCCTGCATGAGCGGCAGGGCGGCGGCGCTGGCGGCAAGGGCGGTAAACTGGCGTCTTGTCATGGTCATTAGCTTCACTCCCGTTTTTGTTTTTCGTGTTTTTTACAACTATAGCGCAAAACCTCGTCAACGTGGCATGGCTCAAGACAAAGGGCAATCACATGATATTTGAGGAATCATTTCAACAGTGTTTTCACCCCAAGACATGAAATGCTATAATATATTCAAATATATATGAAAAAATAAATTTGTCATTCCTGCCTCCGCAGGAATGACGTCCGAAAACTATGGAATTTCGCGGTTTATTTCATGCGATTGCCCTCGCTCAAGACAAGTTTACCCCGTGATAATCACGTGCAGCCGCCGTGGTCCATGCGCCCCGAGGAAAATCGTCTGCTCGATATCAGCGGTGCGCGAGGGCCCGGAGATGTAATTGACCGTGCGGGGCAGGGGCATATTTGCCGCCCGCATCTTGTCCCAGCCCTCTTCATAAGAGGCCAGGACATCGCCCGCATTCAGGATGATGATGTGATTGTCGGGCAGAAAATCCAGCGTTACCGGGTTTTGCGGCCCCGAAAGCAGCATCAACGTGCCGGATTCGGCAATGGCGCAAAAGGCGGTCGAGCAGGCCGATAGGGTATGCGCATCGGCGGCGCCGCGCGTTATCTCGACACCGGCCCCCGCCCAGTCCAGTGCGTCCAGAGCCTCGTTTTCGCCAATGCGCAGGGCCGGTTCGATATCCTGTCCGGACAGGTAACGGGCAATCTCCCGCGGCGCTTGCCGGATATCCTCAAGCCGCGCGATGCTGGCCGATTGCCCTTCAAGGATTTGCGTCAAAAGCCCGATCCGGCCTTCAGGGTCAAGCTGGCCGCGTTCAGGGATCGTGTGCCGGGGATGCGCCTCAAGCCGCGCCCCGGCCCTTTGCCGCCGCGCCGTATCCTCGCCGCTCGCCTTCAGGCTTTGGCGGATCTGCTCCAGGATGGCCGCGCGCGCACTCATGGGCGTTTTCCCTTGCGCCACTGGGATATAAAGCTTGTCCCCTGCGGCGCCGGCAAATCGCGCATATCCGTCCACGCCCCGGCGAGGGGAAGGGCGGAGATACGCCCCTTGCGCCGGCCCAGCCACGCCAGCACCCGGATCACCGGCGCTGTTGCCAGCCGGTAAAGCGCCGGGTAGCGGGCCATGAAGCCCCACAGTTTCAGGGCGAGCTTTTGTTTGGCCAGCGGCGGTTTGCCGGCAAAATCGCGCTCCCGCCAGCGCCGCAGCATGGCGGGCAGGGGAATGCGCACCGGGCACACCGCCTCGCAGCGCCCGCATAATGTGCAGGCATGGGGCAGGTGCCGGGCCTCGCTCACCCCTTGCAGCAGCGGGGCCAGCACCGCCCCCATGGGGCCGGGATCTACCGAGCCATAGGCATGACCGCCCACCGATTGATAAACCGGGCAATGGTTCAGGCACGCCCCGCAGCGGATGCAGCGCAGCATGTCCTCAAACGCGCCGCCCAAAATGCCCGAGCGCCCGTTATCCAGCAGCACCACGTGAAATTCCTCCGGCCCGTCCGGGTCGCCTTCGCGTTTCGGGCCGCTGGAAAACGTCGTATAGGTGCTGATCTCCTGCCCCGTCGCCGAACGCGCCAGAACCCGGATCAGGGTGCTGGCGTCCTCCAGCGTGGGAATGACCTTTTCCAGCGAGGCGGCCACGATATGCACCCTTGGCAGGCTCTGGGTCAGATCGCCATTGCCCTCATTGGTGACAATCACGCTCTGGCCGGTCTCGGCGATGAGGAAATTTGCCCCGGTGATCCCCACATCCGCCTGCATGAATTTCTCCCGCAGCACCTGCCGCGCCTCGTTGACGAGCTGGCTGACTTGCGAAAGCGGGCGGTCTTGCGCCAGCTCCGCGTGATGCGCACGGAAATCCGCCTCCACCTGCTCCTTGTTCAGATGCACCGCCGGCGCAATGATATGGCTCGGCGTCTCGCTGCGGATCTGGATCAGGTATTCGCCAAGATCCGTCTCGATCACCTCGTAGCCTTGCGCTTCAAGATACGCGTTCAGGCCGATTTCCTCGGTAATCATCGACTTGCCCTTGGTGACGCTCTTTGCCCCGGCTGCTTTGCAGATCCCGGCAATGATCCTGCGCGCCCCGGCCCCGTCGCGCGCCCAGTGCACATGCCCGCCCGCCTGCTTCACCTGTTCCTCGTAGCGCGCAAGGTAAAGGTCAAGATGGGCAAGGCTGTGGGTTTTGATGTCTTTAGCATCATCGCGCAGGGCTTCAAATTCGGGCAGCGCGGTGCGCGCCCTGGCCCGCTTGGCGATAAAGCCGCGCTTGACATTGCCCAGCGCCTTTTGCAGCGCCGCATCTTTCAGCGCCTCGCGCGCCGCTTGCGGAAAATGCCGTGTTCCGGGCAACATGCTCATTTCTCCTTGCCAATGGCCGGGACGGAAATATCCCCCGCCAGCACCTCGGCCACGTGGCGCACCTCGATATCCGAGCCCTCGCGCCCCAGCCGCCCGGCGATGTTCATCAGGCAGCCCAGATCACCCCCCAGCAGCAATTTTGCCCCCGTGCCGCGCACATCGCGGGTCTTGGCCGAGACGATCTTGCCGGAAATATCAGGGTACTTGACCGAAAACGCGCCGCCAAAGCCGCAACAGGCGTTGGGCTCGGCCAGCTCGCGCAACTCCAGCCCCTCGATGCTGGCCAGCAGCTTGCGCGGCGGCTCCTTGATGCCCAGCTCGCGCAGCCCCGAACACGAATCATGATAGGTGGCGCTGGCCTCGAGCTTTACATCCACCCCCTGGACCCCCAGCGTGTTGACCAGGAAGCTGGTGAGTTCATAGGTCCTGTCCGCCAGCTCCTCCGCCCGACCGGCATAATCCGGGTCGTCTTTCAGCAACACCGGGTAATGCACCCGGATCATGGCGGCGCAGGAGCCGGACGGGGCGATCACGTATTCAAACCCCTCAAAAGCCTCGATCACATTGCGCGCCAGCGCCCGGGCGCTGGCTGCATCGCCCGAATTATGGGCCGGTTGCCCGCAACAGGTCTGCGCCGTGGGAACCTCGACCACGCAGCCGGCATCCTCCAGCAGCTTCACCGCCGCAAACGCTACCGGCGGGCGGAACAGGTCGGCCAGGCAGGTCACGAACAAACCGATGCGGATGGCCCCTCCAGAGGGGCATTGTTCTTGCGTTACCATGGTCTCACTCCCCCACCATTATCCCATCTTCCGGTTGTATTTATTCAAAGGACATGAAACCCCAGATTTTTCAAAGTTATACTGGATCACCATGGAAAAAGAGGTTAGCATCTTGCCGGCTGATAAAGTCAACCACCAATTCTTTAGCGTTTCTACGGGAGGAAATCCAACAATGAAAAAAACAATGACGACGGCTGTTTTGGGAGCAGCGGTTGCCCTGGGGCTGGCGGTCTCGCCGGCGGCGGCCAAGAAGGTCAAATGGAACATGGCCAGCGCTTTTCCGAGCAAGCTGGTGCAGCTGGGCACCCTGGGGGTTCAGCTTTCCAAGAATATCAAGGTTATTTCCGGCGGCCAGATGCAGCTCAAGTTCTTTGAGCCGAAAGCCCTGGTGCCGCCGCTTGAGATGTTTGACGCCATCAAGGGCGGCTCGCTTGACGCCGCCTGGTCGGTGCCCGGCTACTGGCAGGGCAAGGAGCCCTCGCTCACCTTGTTCTCCACCGTTCCCTTCGGGCCCAGCGCCGGTGAATACCTGGCCTGGATGTATCATGGCGGCGGCGAAAAACTGATGCAGAAAGTCTATGCCAAGCATGGCCTTTATTCCATGGTCTGCGGCATTATCGCGCCGGAGGCTTCAGGCTGGTTCCGCAAGGAAATCAAGTCCGTGGCTGACCTCAAGGGCCTCAAGATGCGCTTTTTCGGCCTTGGCGCCAAGGTGATGCAGAAGCTCGGCGTCGAGACCCAGCTTCTGGCCGGCGGCGACATCTACCCGGCGCTGGAGCGCGGCACCATTGACGCCACCGAGTTCTCCATGCCCGCCATTGACCTGAAACTTGGTTTTTACAACATTGCCAAGCACTATTATTTCCCCGGCTGGCATCAGCAATCCACCCTGTTCGAGTTGCTCATGAGCAAGGCCAAGTGGGATGCGCTGGACAAGACCCGGAAGGCCCAGCTCAAGACTGCCTGCAAGGCCAATGTCGCCATCGGCCTGGCCGAGGGCGAGGCCATCCAGTTCAAGGCGCTCAAGACCTTGAAGGAAAAAGGCGTTCAGATCCATAGATGGCCGCCCGAAATCCTCGACGCCCTGAAGAAGAACTGGGACGAGGTTGTCAGCGAACTGGCCGCCAAGGACGCCAATTTCAAGGAAGCCTGGGATTCACTCACCAAGTTCCGCGCCAATTACAAGGTCTGGAAAGACCTGGGCTACCTGTAGACGCCTGAACGATCAAAGCCCGGAGAGCCTGAACCTCTCCGGGTTTATCAATTAAAAAACAAGGGGGGCGGTTCAGGTGAACGGATTACTCAGGCTCAGCGCCGCGATTGACCGGTTGCTGGGGGCAATTGCCAGGATTGGCGGCTGGTGTGGGTTTATCCTCATCGTGCTGGTGATGTATGACGTGGTAACCCGCTATCTGGGCGTGCCGCGCGGTTTTGGCATTAACGCCACCCAGTTGCAGGAATCGGAATACTGGGCGCATACATTCCTCTTCGCTCTGGTCATCGGCTATGCCTATCGCCGCCAGGCCCATGTACGCATCGACCTGCTGCGCGATCGGCTGTCCCTGAAAAGCCGCTATGCCCTTGAGATTTTTGGCATTCTTGCCTTTTTAATTCCCTATTGCCTGATCGCGTTCTATTTCACCTATGACTACACCTTGCGGTCCTATCTGGAACATGAGGTTTCCAAATCCACCATTGGCCTGAGCAATATCTGGATATTGAAAACCGCCATGCCACTCATGTACGCCCTGCTCGGACTGGCCGGGGTTTCCCAGCTTATCAAGTCCGTTGCCGGTTTTATCGGGGTCCTGCCCGATGAAATGGTGGCCGAAACGCTCGGGGGGGATGCTTGAGATCATGGACGTTTCCGAATTTCTTCCCCTCATGATGTTCGCCGCTCTGGCGGTTTTGCTGTTCTCCGGCTACCCGGTGGCCTTCGTGCTGGGTGGCATCGGGCTTACATTCGGCTTCATCGGCATGGCCATGGGCGAGTTTCACTTCACCTTGTTCGGCATCATCCCCAGCCGTGTCTTTGGCGGCATTGCCGAAAGCCTCATTCTTACCGCCATCCCCATGTTCATCTTCATGGGCACCATGCTGGAAAAATCCGGCGCGGCGCGCGATCTGCTCAACTGCCTCCAGGTGCTGCTGCGCAAGGTGCCCGGCGGTCTTGCCCTTTCGGTTACCCTGATGGGCACCATCATGGCCGCCACCACCGGCATCATCGGCGCTTCGGTTGTCATGATGACCCTGCTTTCCCTGCCCGTGATGCTGGACCGCAAATACGATATCCCGCTGGCCACCGGCACCATTGCCGCCTCGGGCACATTGGGCATCCTGATCCCGCCCTCGATCATGCTGGTCATCATGGCCGATTTGCTGGGCCGTTCGGTGGGCAACCTGTTCGTGGCCGCCATCTTCCCCGGCCTGATCCTCGCCAGTTTTTACGTCATCTACATCGTCACCCGCTGTTTTTTTAATCCAAAGCTTGCGCCCAGGCCCGAGAGTGATTTCGGGCCGGACACATTGGGCGGGATCCTGGTCATGGTGCTGCGCTCTTTCATCCCGCCGATCTTCCTGATTATGGCGGTGCTTGGCTCCATCCTGATGGGCTTTGCCACCCCCACCGAGGCCGCTGGCGTTGGCGCTGCCGGATCGATCTTGCTGGCCATCTTCAACCTGGTTATCATCCCGGCCCTTGGCGGCAAGCCGATGGATTTCACCCATAACAACGCCGCGGATGTCTTTGACGACAAGGCCACCGGCAAGGGGGTTTTTGCTGACCTGAAGCATTTCTGGGGGGTCTTGAAGGAAGTCATTGAACGCACGGCTCTCACCAATGGCATGTTGTTCGGCATCTTCATTGGCGCCACCTTGTTTTCCTTCGTCTTCCGCACCCTTGGCGGCGATGATCTGGTGATCGAGCTGGTGGAAGCCCTGGGGCTTGGCTCCTGGGGGTTGCTGTTCCTGATTATGGGGATCGTGTTTTTCCTGGGGTTTTTCTTCGACTGGATCGAGATCACCCTGATCGTGCTCCCGGTTTTTACGCCGATCATCGAGCTGATGGATTTCGGCTCCCATCTGGAGCAGATCGATATCATCTACTGGTTCGCCATCATGCTGGCGGTCAATTTGCAAACCTCGTTCCTCACGCCGCCATTCGGCTTTGCGCTGTTTTACATGAAGGCCGTGGCGCCGCGCGGGGTGAAGATCCAGCAGATCTACTGGGGCATCATCCCCTTCGTGCTGATCCAGCTCACCGGCCTGGCGCTGGTCATGGCATTCCCCGATATTGCCCTGTGGCTGCCGCGAATGCTGCTGGATTAAAGCACTTCCGGAAAAGTGGGAACCGGTTTTTCGATAAGAAGTGCGGCAGAAATAAAGAGTTAAAGCACTTCCGGAAAAGTGGGAGCCGGTTTTTCCGATAAGAAGTGCGGTAGAAACAAGGAGTTAAAGCCCGGTTTTGATTCAGTCAAAACCGGAAACTCTCTAAGGCCATGAAAAAACCGGGGCCTTGAAGACCCCGGTGATTCTTTTTGATCGCCGGTCTTATTTCAGCGTCTTCAGGTAAGCGATGACGTTATCACGGTCTTTTTCTTTTTTCAGACCGGCAAACGCCATTTTGCCCCGGCCCTTGGCCTTGCCGCCCGCCGCTTCCACGAAGTCTTTCAGGGACTTGTTAACGCCCTTCTTGGCAAGGTATTTGTGCAAAAACTCATCGTTCCACACCAGCCCGGCTTCTGAAGCCGCCATCATCAGCTTGGAATACTTGAAGCCTTCCTTGGTGCCAGCCTTGCGACCGATAATTCCGAACAGGTTGGGGCCGACTTTTTTCTTGCCGCCTTTTTCCGCCGTATGGCAGGCCTTGCATTTCTTGAAAACCTTCTCGCCCTTCTTGGCATCGCCGCCAGCCATGGCCACGCCCGGCACGATCATCAGAGCCGCTGCAGCGGCAAGCACTTTCAATTTCATAACGGTATTTTCTCCTGGTCGGTTTTGACAACTGCCATGAATTTTACGCGGCAGGGACACATATAAGGCCAAAAAGCGTAAAATCCATGTTAATTGATGGAAAAACAACTTCCACCCCGAACCCGGCATTGCACCAGATTCAGGTAATCTCATGACAACGGGCGTAATATTCTTGTTTTGCCGCGGATTGTCAAGATTTTGCGACTTTGAACATGTCCAGAATAAACCCCCGCCATATGCGTTTTACGCCTTGACGCATCGGGCATTTTGGTTCGAAGTTATCCCATGAGTACACTCAGGATGCCCGCGCCGCAAACGGCGGTTCTGGAGCGCCGGGACGAGATCATCGCCCGGCTTCGCGAGATTGTCCCCGCCCCCGGCGTCATCGACACCGCCGCCGGAATGCGCCCCTTTGAAACCGATGGGCTGACCGCCTACCGGCAGCTTCCCCTTGTGGTGGTATTGCCAGAAACCACCGAACAGGTGGCGCAAATTCTCCGGTATTGCCATGAAAACGCCGTGCGCGTGGTGCCGCGCGGGGCTGGAACCTCGCTTTCCGGCGGCGCCTTGCCGCTGGAAGACGGGGTGCTGCTGGGCATGGCCAGGTTCAACGCGATACACGAGATCGACTATGCCAATCGCTGCGTGACCCTGGGGCCGGGGGTTACCAACCTGGCGATTTCCGAGGCGGTCAGGGACAGGGGTTTTTATTACGCCCCTGATCCTTCCAGCCAGATCGCCTGTACCATCGGCGGCAATGTGGCGGAAAACGCCGGCGGGGTGCATTGCCTGAAATACGGCCTTACGACCAACAATCTTCTCGGGCTGGAAATGGTCCTGATGACCGGCCAGATCATCCAGATTGGCGGCAAGCATCTTGATGCCGGCGGCTATGACCTGCTGGGCCTCGTGACCGGCTCGGAAGGTTTGCTTGGCGTCATCACCCGCATCACCGTGCGGATACTGAAAAGCCCCGAGACCGCCCGCGCCGTGCTGCTTGGCTTTGCTTCGAGCGCCGATGCCGGCAATGCGGTGGCCGCGATCATCAGCGCCGGGATCATTCCCGGCGGCATGGAAATGATGGACGCCCCGGCCATTCGCGCCGCGGAAGACTTTGTCCATGCCGGTTACCCGCTTGACGTGGAAGCCTTGCTGATTGTCGAGCTTGACGGCCCCGAAGCCGAGGTCGATCATCTTCTCGATGAGGTGAAGAAGATCGCCGCCGCCCATGACGCCAGTTCTGCGCGGGTCAGCGAATCCGAAGCCGAGCGCGCCCTGTTCTGGGCCGGGCGCAAGGCGGCCTTTCCCGCCGTGGGGCGCATATCGCCGGACTATTATTGCATGGACGGCACCATCCCGCGCCATCGCCTGCCCGAGGTGCTTGAGCGCATGGGCGAGATGGCGCGGCGCTACAATCTGGGGCTGGCCAATGTCTTTCACGCCGGGGATGGCAATCTGCACCCGCTGATCTTGTATGACGCCAATGCGAAGGGCGAGCTGGAACTGGCGGAAAAATTCGGCGCCGAGATCCTCGAATTATGCGTCGAGGTGGGCGGCGTTCTCACCGGCGAGCACGGGGTAGGGGTGGAAAAGCGCGACCTGATGAACGTCATGTTCACGCCCATGGATCTTGAGCAGCAGGGCCGGGTGAAATGCGCCTTTGACCCGCAAAACCTGCTCAATCCGGGCAAGATGCTGCCCGAGCTTTCTTCTTGCGGCGAAATGCGGGGCCAGCATGTGCGCGGCGGCGACCTGCCTTTCCCGGATATTCCGCGGTTTTAACATGATGGAAACTTTCAAACCCCGAAACGCCGATCATGTCCGCGAGCTTGTCAACTGGGCCGCTGCCAGCAAAACGCCCTTGCGGCTCATCGGGCGCGGCACGAAGACGGCGCTGGGCCGCCCGGTGAAGGCCGTGCACAGGCTTGATATGTCGGCCCTTTCCGGCATTTTGCTCTACGAGCCTGAAGAACTGGTCTTCAGCGCCCTTGCCGGGACGCCCCTGCGCGAGATCGAGGAAGCCCTGGCCGAGCACAACCAGGTGCTGGCCTTTGAACCGGCCGATCTGGGGCCGCTTTTCGGGGCCGCGCCGGGCGAGGGCAGCATTGGCGGCGTGTTTTCGTGCAATCTTTCCGGCCCAAGGCGCATTGGCGCTGGCGCGGCGCGCGATCACCTGCTGGGCTTTGAAGCGGTCAACGGGCTTGGCGAGGCGTTCAAGTCTGGCGGGCGGGTGATGAAAAACGTCACCGGCTATGATCTGAGCAAGCTTGTGTGCGGCGCTTATGGCACGCTGGCGGCGCTCACATCGCTCACCTTCAAGGTTTTGCCCGCCCCTCCAACGAGCGCCACGCTGGTGCTGGAAGCGCAGGAGGCCGGTCCGGCGGTCGAGGCGATGACCGGCGCTTTTGGCGGCCCGTTCGAGATTTCCGCCGCCGCCCATCTGCCGCGCCAGATGGCCGCCCGCAGTTCCGTGGCCGATATCGCAAGGGCCGGGGTTGCCGTCACGCTGTTCCGGCTCGAAGGGGTTGGCCCCTCGGTGGATTACCGGGCGGAGCGGCTGCGCGCCCATCTTGGCGCCCTTGGGCGCGTTCGCCGGATCGGCCATGAGGACAGCCGGGCGCTATGGCGGCAAATACGCGACGTGCAGCTTCTCGACCAAGCGGACGGGCGCTGTCTCTGGCGTCTTGCCGTACCGCCCGCCTCGGGGGGAGAAGTTCTGGCGCGGATCGGGGCGGAGCTGGATGTCGAAGCCTTTCTCGATCATTCCGGCGGCCTGATCTGGCTTTCGGCAATGCGGGCGGACAAGGATGCTGCCGCGCATATCCGCGCCGCCCTTGAGCCCGATGGCGGCCACGCCACCTTGATAAAAGCTCCCGAAAGCCTTCGCCGGGCGGTGCCGGTGTTTCACCCTCACCCGCCCGCCCTGCGCGCCCTTTCCCGGCGGGTAAAGGCAAGTTTCGATCCGCTCGGGATCCTCAATCCCGGCCTCATGGACGAGGAGGCCTGAGCCGATGCAAACCAGTTTCGAACCCGTCCAGCTTGCCGCCCCGGCCATTGCCATGGCCAATGATATTTTGCGCAACTGTGTCCATTGCGGGTTTTGCCTGGCCACATGCCCCACCTATACCCTGCTCCAGGACGAGCGCGACAGCCCGCGCGGGCGCATTTACCTGGTAAAGGAGTTGCTCGAAAGCGGCGGCGCAGCGGGCGCGGAGGTGACTTTTCATGTGGACCGCTGCCTGTCCTGCCTGTCCTGCATGAGCACCTGCCCGTCCGGTGTTGATTACATGCACCTGGTGGACATCGCCCGCACGCGTATCGAGAACACCGCGAAAAGGCCGCTCTTCCAGCGCCTGCTGCGCAAGACCCTGGCGCTCATCCTGCCCTATCCCGAACGTTTCGCGGCGGCGCTGAAATTTTCGCGTTTCGCCAAGCCCCTCGGCCCACTGCTGCGCCGCATGTCGTGGAGCCGCCCGCTGGCCGCCATGCTGGCCCTTGCCCCCTGGCGCATGGCGCCCCCGGCGGATCTGAAGGATGGCGAGATCTTCCGCGCCCGGGGCCTGCGCCGCGCCAGGGTAATCCTGTTTCAGGGCTGCGCCCAGCGCGTTCTTGCCGGGCGCATCAACGAGGCCGCGATCCGGCTTTTGACCCGCCACGGTGTGGACGTAATCATCGCCGGAAATGAAGGTTGTTGTGGTGCGCTTTCCCTGCATATGGGGCGTGAGGATGAGGCCCGCAGCTTTGCCCGCAAGAATGTGGCGAGCTGGTACGCGGAAGTGAATCATGCCGGTATAGACGCTATTTTGTCCACCGCTTCAGGTTGTGGTTCGGTTATCAAGGATTACGGCCATATTCTGGGCCGGGATGAAGATTTCAGCGGCAAGGCGGCCCGCATCAGCGATATCACCCTTGATATCACCGAGTTCCTGCCCTCCCTGGCTCTTGATAACCCGGAGGCCCCCATGGGGCTGAAGCTAGCCTGGCACCCGCCCTGTTCCTTGCAACATGGCCAGAATATCCGCAAGGAACCGGTCCACCTGCTTCAAAGTGCAGGTTTTGATGTGCGCGAGCTGGCCAACAGTCATTTATGCTGCGGTTCCGCCGGGGTCTATAATATTCTCCAGCCACAACTCGCGGACGAGTTGTTGAAGGGCAAGCTCGCGGCTATTGATGCTGTGGAACCGGATGTTATCGTGACTGCAAATCTGGGTTGCATGACCCAGATCGCAAGCCGGGCCAAAAAACCGGTTATCCACCTTGTAGAACTTGTGGATTGGGCCACCGGAGGCCCGAAACCCGAAGCGCTCCGCTAAAATAAATTCCACAACCCTTGCGATTGCTGGTTTCTTTAATCGGCTGTTAAGGCTGATGGGGGATAAGGTTAATGCAAGACCGGCATTTCCTATCAAGACGGGGGACCAAACCAATGGGCGCGCCAGCTTTCAAAATACCATTCGCATCGGCCAGACCGGCCGGTCCGCTAACGCGGAAATTCATGCAGTTCACCCAGCCCACCGGGGTGGAACGCTTTTTTGACAAGGGTGACATCATCGTCTCCAAGACCGACCTGAAAGGCCATATCACCTACGCCAACAAGGTGTTTCTGGATATTGCCTCGCTGAGTGAACGCGAGGTGATCGGCGCGCCCCATTCGCTGATCCGCCACCCGGATATGCCCCGCTGCATCTTCAAGCTGTTCTGGGACACCCTGGCCGAGGGCCGCGAGATTTTTGCCTATGTGGTGAATATGGCCAAGACCGGCGATCACTACTGGGTCTTTGCCCATGTCACTCCGACCTTTGATGCGGATGGCAAGATCACCGGTTATCATTCCAACCGCCGGGTGCCGGAAAAACATGTCATGCCGGTTATCACGGAACTTTATGGCAAGCTGCTGGCCGAGGAAAACCGGCACAGCGATCGCAAGCAGGGCATGGCGGCCTCTGAAGCCATGCTGAAGGATATGCTCAAATCCAAAGGAGTCGGTTATGACGAATTTATCTTCTCTCTCTAAGACCAGGCTCGTGCTTTGGGCGGCCTTGCTCGCCAGTTCTGGTTTTACCGCCTTTGCGGTGATGAACATGGGCATGGCCGGTTTTGCCGGTGCGCCGCTGGTGGTTTTTATCCTGGCGGCCATCTATTACAATCAGGGCTCGGCCTCGGCCCTGAAACAGATCGGTGAAGTCTGCGCCGCCGCCTCAAAGGGGGACATGGAAGCGCGGATCGTTGATATCACCGACAAGGGCGATATTGCCGTTCTCTTCCATGATCTCAACCGCACCCTTGATATTGCCGACGCTTTTGTGCGCGAGGCCCGGGCCTCCCTTTCTTATGTCTCCGAGGGCAAGTTTTTCCGCCGGGTGATGGAGACCGGCCTGCACGGCGCCTATCTTGACGGCGCCCAGACCATCAACCGGGCCAGCAAGTCCATGCAGTCGAAATTCGAGAATTTTGCCGCTCTCACCAACCAGTTTGAAAACACGATCTTGCAGGTTGCCAGCACGGTGAACAGCTCCGCCAGCGGTTTGAAGGAAACGGCTGAAACCATGACATCGAGCGTCGACACCTCGCGCAACCTCACCCAGGAGATCAGCGTGAACGCCCAGCAGACCTCCGACAATGTCAATACCGTTGCCGTGGCCTCCGAGGAGTTGTCCTCCGCGGTGAATGAAATCGGCCAGCAGGTCTCGGTCTCTGCCGAAACCGCCAACCGCGCGGTTCAGGAAGCCAACCAGACCCAGGATGTCATTATCAGCCTCAATGAATCGGCCACCCAGATCGGTGAAGTTATCGACCTCATACGAGAGATTGCCGAGCAGACCAATCTTCTCGCGCTCAATGCCACCATCGAGGCCGCGCGCGCCGGAGAGGCGGGCAAGGGCTTTGCCGTGGTCGCCTCCGAGGTCAAGGCTCTGGCCACCCAGACCGCCAAGGCCACCGAGAGCATCGGCTCGCAGATCTCGGTCATGCAGGACAAGACCAAGCAATCGGTGGATGCCATTCAGAGCGTCAGCAAGACCATTGCCGACATGTCCACCATCACCAGCGCCATTTCCGCCGCGGTTGAAGAGCAAGATGCCGCCACCCAGGAAATTTCGCGCAACATGCAACAGGCCGCCAATGGCACCGAGGTTGTCTCCGGTCATGTCGCCGGTGTCGCCGGCTCCATAGATCAGGCCGGCGAAGCCGCGCATACGGTGCTGGGGGCCTCCGATGGCCTGCAAAACCAGGCCAATACCCTTCAGGACGAGGTTGTCAGGTATCTTGAAAAGGCCCGTTCCGTCAGCGGTTAGGTTTTAAGGAAAATAAGTTTCAAGGATTTGTCCAATGGCCAGGTTACAGGCAAGACGTTTTCGAATCGAGGTGGGAGAAGGGTGTCAAACCACTCATTTTCCCGTTTCGGGAAATCCGGGCTCTTCAACTCAACTGGATCAGGTTCTTGACGCCATCAACGATTTGCGCAAGGCCATGGAGCCGCAAAAAGAGCTAAGCTCCGATGTCATCAGCAATTTCAAAAGGGAATTGCACGAGGCCAAGAAGCTGCGGGTCGAGATCGACGAGATCTACCAGGCTATCGACCAGACCAAGCGCGAGATCGCCACCATCCATGAAGGTTCCATCTCCGGCGATCGCATGACGACGGTAACCGGCGAGCTCGATCAGATCGTGGCGGGCACCGAGCAGGCCACCGAGGCCATCTTGAGCGCGGCGGAAGATATCGAGGCCAATGCCGCCGATCTTTCCGCTTCCCTGGACGGCTCCGAGCATGACCTGGCCAATGATATCCGCGAAAAGGTGGTGTTGCTGTTTGAGGCGTGCAATTTTCAGGATCTTACCGGCCAGCGCATTACCAAGGTGGTCAACACCCTCAAGTTCATCGAGGACCGCATCGAGCGCATGATGAGCATCTGGGGCGGCATTGACGCCTTCAGCGAGATTGAGGCCGATCTGCCCGAGCGCGAGGGCGATGCCGCCCTGCTGCACGGCCCCGGCCACGCCGATGATCCTGACCGCATTGCCCAGGACGATATCGACGCGCTGTTTGATTAGTATTTGCCCGGCTCTGGCCAATCCGCTACAACCGGCCCGACCTTGAATTTCCAATGACCGGGCGGGGAAGTGCATCCCATGAGCAAGAAACAAAAAAAACCTGTAAAGCCCAGGGCGCGTCTGCCCAAGGGGCTGCGCGATATTTACGGCCCTGAAGTGCGCGCCATGCAGGCGATGATCGAGAAGGTGCGCGGCGTTTACGAGCTTTACGGCTTTGAACCGCTCATCACCCCGGCGCTGGAATATACCGATGCGCTGGGCAAGTTCCTGCCCGATGTGGACCGCCCCAACGCCGGGGTGTTCTCGCTCCTCGATGAAGACGGGCAGTGGATGTCCCTGCGTTACGACCTCACCGCCCCGCTGGCCCGCTACGTGGCGCAGAACTTTGACGCCCTGCCCAAGCCATTCCGCCGCTACCAGACCGGGCAGGTCTGGCGCAATGAAAAACCCGGCCCCGGCCGCTTCCGCCAGTTCGAGCAATTCGATGCCGACACCGTCGGCGCGCCGCCCGGCGCGGCAGATGCTGAAATGTGCATGATGATGGCCGATTGCATGGAGGCGCTCGGCATTGCGCGCGGCGATTACGCCATCCGCATCAACAACCGCAAGCTGCTTGATGCCCTGCTGGAAGCCATCAATGTCGATACCGCGCCCGACAACCCCCGCCGTCTCACCGTCTTGCGCGCCCTGGACAAGCTCGACCGGCTGGGGGCCGGGGGCGTTCGCGCCCTGCTGGGCAAGGGCCGCAAGGATGAATCGGGCGATTTCACCAGGGGCGCGGAACTGGACGAGGGGGCAACAGATACGGCCATGGCCTTTGTCAGCGCCGCCGCAGACACCCATGACGCAACGCTTGACGGGCTGGAAAGACTGGTGTCCGGTTCTCAAAACGGCGCGGCGGGGATCGCCGAGCTGCGCCAGATGAGCGACTTGTTTGAAGCTGCCGGTTATGGCCCGGACCGCATCGTTTTTGATCCTTCCATCGTGCGCGGGCTCGATTACTACACCGGCCCGGTATTCGAGGCCGAACTGACCTTCGAAGCCAAAAACGAGGACGGCGAGATCACCCGTTTCGGCTCGGTGGGCGGCGGCGGGCGTTATGACGGGCTGGTGGCGCGGTTCAGGGGCCAGCCGGTTCCGGCCACCGGCATATCGCTGGGCCTCAGCCGCCTTTACGCCGCCCTTGCCGCGCTCGGCAAGCTGGAGAGCGCTTCGGCATCCGCCCCGGTGATCGTGCTGGTGATGGACAAGGATCAAATGGCCGGTTATCAGGCCATGGCCCGCGAGCTGCGCGAGGCGGGCATAAGAGCGGAAGTTTACATGGGCGGCTCGGGCATGCGCGCCCAGATGAAATATGCCGACAAGCGCGGCGCGCCCGCGGTGGTGATCGAGGGCGGCGATGAGCGCGAGCGCGGCGAGGTGACCATCAAGGATCTCGTGCTGGGGGCGCAAAAGTCAAAAGAGATCACCGATAACGAGGAATGGCGCTCCGGGCAGGCGGCGCAGATCAGCGTAAAGCGCGGTGATCTTGTGGCGCAAATCAAGACCATACTGGATCGCCACCAATGAGCCCGCGCATCCGGGGCATCCTGCCCGCCGCCATCACCCCGTTCAACGATGATCTTTCCATCAACATGAAGGCCCTCACCTCGTTTTACGCGGAATTGCTGGATGATGGCTGCGACGGCATTGTCTCCATGGGCACCACCAGCGAGGCCAACTCGCTGGCATTCGCCGAGCGGCTCGCGGTCATGGAGGCGGTGGAAAAGGCCGGGCTGAGCCCGCGCACCATTGTCGGCGTGGGGTGCTGCAACCTGCCCGAGACAGTGCGCCTTGCCAAAACCGCGTATCAAACCGGCGCGGCAGGGGTTTTGGTCATGCCGCCCTTTTTCTACCGCGATGTCTCGCAAGAGGGCATTTTTGCCTCTTACGCCCACACCATCGAGATGATCGGCGCGGAGCAACTCCCCTTTTACATCTATGATTTCCCCAAAATGTCCGGCATAGACGTGGCGCTGGAGACCATCATTCGCTTGCGCGAGGCTTTCCCCGGCATTATCGCGGGGCTGAAAAACAGCTCCGGCGATTTTGAAGAAATGAAACGCCAGTGCGCCGCGCTGGAAGATTTCGATGTCTTCAGCGGCACCGAGGAATATCTGCTGGCTGGCCTGCGCGAGGGCTTTGCGGGCAGCATCTCGGCCACCTTCAACCTGTTTGCCAAAGAGGGCGCGGCGGTGATGCAAAACTGGCAGGGGCCAAAAGCCGATGCCTTGCAGGAAAAACTCACCGTAAAACGCCGCACCGTGGCCGCCTATCCGCTTTTCCCCGCCGCCAAGGGGCTGATTGCCCGGCGCAAGGGCGAGAAAAGCTGGGCCAATATCCGCCCGCCGCAAATGCCGCTGGGCGAAGAGGTAATCGCGGAACTGGAGCGGAAACTGGCGGGCATCTGACATATCATGACACAAAAATCGGCTGATACACTGGCGGCGCTGGGCGAAATCGAAAGGGCTGTGCTGGAGGTTTTCAAAACCGCCGGCGGTGAACGGGTCGCCCCGGACATCCTGCAACCGGCTGACCCGTTTCTCGACCGGCTGGGCGAGAGTATTCGCGCCCGCACCTATGTCTTTACCGATCCGGGCGGGGCGGAGCTTTGCCTGCGGCCCGACTTCACCCTGCCGGTGGCGCGCATCTATCTGGCGCGCAATCCCGGTTGCAATGCCCCGCGCTGCTACAGCTATTCAGGCCCCGCCTTTCGCTACCGGAACCTGTGGAAAATCAGTGAGGGCCGCGCCGCCAACGCCAATGCCAATGAAGCCAGCCATGTTACCATCGAGCATCCGCGCGAGTTTGAACAAATCGGCATAGAATGTTTTCATGACGAAGACCCCGAAGCCGCCGATGCCCGCATCGCCGGGCTGAGCGCAAGGGCGCTGGAGGCGGCGGGGATTACCGGTTTTACCCTGCATATGGGCGATCCGGGGATTTTCCGCGCCCTGCTGGAGCAGATCGACATGCCGCCGCGCTGGCGCCGCCGCCTGCTGCACAAGTTCTGGTCGCCCGATGCCTTTCATGCCCTGCTGGCCAGCCTTGGCGGACAGGGCGCGGCGGCAAGGGCCGGGAGCCGCGAGAAAGACTTGCTGCATGATCTTGCCGCGCTTCCCCTTGAGGAGGCAGCGCAGCGGATCGACAAGACCCTTGCGGCGCGGGGCATTCCCCTGTTTGGCGGACGTGCGGTTGAAGAGATCGCCGCGCGCATGCTGGAACACGCCGCCGACCGGGCTGCCGAACCCCTGGCGGACGATGATGTGAAACGGATACAAAATTACCTGCAAATCAGCGGTAATCCGCGCGAATGCCTCCAGATCATCTCGGCCTTGACGCAAGGCGGGGACATCGACCTTGGCGCGCCGCTTGCCGCCTTTGCCCGGCGGCTGGATTTGCTGGAAGAGCAGGGTTTTGACCTGGACCGGGCGGTTTTTGCCGCCGAGTTTGGCCGCCAGTTTGAATATTATTCCGGGTTCGTATTCCAGCTTGAAGCCGCGCCGGGGGGGGATCACGGACCGTTGGCCAGCGGACCGTTGGCCGGCGGCGGGCGCTATGACGATCTGTTGCAGGATCTGGGTGCGCCGCGCAAGGTGCCCGCCATCGGCGCGGCGCTGCACCCGGAACGCATCCTGGCCGTGAAAGAGGGCAGGGGCCATGAGTGAAAAACTGATCCTCGCCGTTCCCAGCAAGGGGCGGCTGATGGAAAAAACCGTTAACCTGTTCGCCGATGCCGGGATGCACATTGTCAAGACCGGCCATGAGCGTGGTTATCGCGGCAAGATCAAGGAGCGCGATGATGTCGAGGTGGCGTTTTTATCCGCCTCTGAAATCGCCGCCAATCTGCGCCATGGCGAGGTGCATCTGGGCGTTACCGGCGAGGATCTGCTGCGCGAGCTGATGGACGACATGGAAGCCCATGTGGAAATTGCCAAACGGCTCGGCTTTGGCCATGCCGATGTGATCGTTGCAGTGCCTGCAAGCTGGATCGACGTGCGCGACATGGCCGATCTCGACGAGGTGGCGCTGGCCTTTCACGCCCGCCACGGGCGGCGTTTGCGGGTGGCGACCAAGTATATCAATCTCACCCGGCGCTTTTTTGCCGCGCACGGCCTGGCCGGCTACCGGATCGTTGAAAGCCTCGGGGCAACCGAGGGCGCGCCGGCGGCAGGCACCGCGCAGGTCATTGTCGATATCACGTCCACCGGCTCGACTCTCGTGGCCAACCATCTGAAGATTCTCGAAGATGGCTTGATCCTGAATTCAGAAGCCGTGCTGGCTGCATCTCGCGCCAATCTTTCCAAAACGCTGGAAAAAACCCGCGAATATATTCTGTCCGCCCTGAAGATAAAGGCTTGTTAAAGTCTTCATCAGGGCAATCGGGTGAACCTCAAGAAAGATACAAACTACATGAGTGAACCGAATAACCATCTGTTTAATCAGTATTTTTTAGCCTAGAGCATCGCTCTTGAACACGGAATCTGGGGATTCCCAAATCATTCAAAATATGATTCATCTTCTACAGGAGGTGGATTATGACGAAGAGCTACTCAATTGATTTGCGCGAGCGGGTTATTGCTCATGTTGAGGATGGCCATACGTGCCGTGCTGCGGCCCGGACCTTTAATGTGAGCGCGAGTTTTGCGATAAAACTGGTTTCTCGCTGGCGTGCGACCGGATCAGTTGCTCCTGCGCGGCAGGGCCGTCCACCGGGGGGCGGCAAACTTGCGCCTCATCGGGACTTCCTGATTGAACGGGTTGAGAATACTCCCGACATCACCATGCCGGAACTGGCGGCTGAACTGGAGGCCGAGCGTGGCGTCCGGGTAGTTCCGGCCTCACTCTCGCGTTTTCTTTGCGCCGCCGGGTTCAGTTATAAAAAAAACACTTCTGGCCACGGAACAAGGGCGCGCTGATGTCCGGTTGAACCGGCGCATATGGATAGCAAAGCGCCAGCCAAGAATGCGGCTTGAGCCTCATCGGCTTGTATTTATTGATGAAACATCAACCAACACAAAGATGACCCGCCCGAGAGGCCGTGCCCGGCATGGCAAGCGGCTGCGCGCCGCCGCGCCGTTTGGAAGATGGGAGACGCAAACCTTCATCGCCGGTCTGCGTTGCTGGGGGCTGAGCGCACCATGGGTTCTTGATGGACCAATGAACCGGGCCGCCTTCAATAGCTATATCGAGACCCAGCTCGCCCCAACCCTGAGCAAGGGCGATGTGGTGATCCTTGATAACTTGTCGGCCCACAAAAGCCTCGAAGCCTCCCGGATACTCAAGGACAAAGGCGCATGGTTCCTGTTTCTGCCGCCATACTCGCCCGATCTCAACCCAATCGAAATGGCCTTCTCAAAGCTCAAGGCCCATTTACGTGCCGCCGCCGCCAGAACATATGAAGAGCTGTGGAGGGCGATCGGCAACATCTGTGATCTGTTCATACACCAGGAGTGCTGGAACTTCTTCAAAGCAGCAGGGTATGCGTCCGATTAAACGCACGATGCTCTAG
>CAZHLV010000175.1:0-1826 GCA_964533415.1 uncultured Hyphomicrobiales bacterium | reverse complement strand
GAGACCTCTGAATTTACCGCATTTCCCATCCTTCCGCTCTTTTCGGGCGCTCTTGAGCGGCGAGTCTGGCCATTTTGGCCCGCGTTTACGCCGGTTTCAACCGGTTTTTGCCTGATTTGGCTAACTCAAGACAGATTCCTCCCGTTAAAATCACACAAGGCTCAGGCTGCGGCGCAGATTATAGGCCGTGGCCAGAATGAGAAAATGGGCGGCGTTGCGCGCCTCGCCCCGATAGCGGGCGCGGGCCAGCCCGTAGGAGCGCTTGAAAATGCCGAAGGCTTGCTCGACCTGGCTGCGCGGCCCGGACACCGCCTTGTTGAACCAGACCTGCCAGTTCCTGAGCGGCGCGCCCGATGCCGCCTTGTACATCAGCCGGTCCTTGACGCCGATCTCTTCAAGCCACTCCCGGTGCGCCTTCGAACCATAGGCCTTGTCCCCGTAAGCGGCCTCTTCATCGCCGCTGATCAGCCCCTTGAAGGCGAGACTGTCATGCAGCGCGGCGGTCGTCGTCAAAAGACGCCGGATCAGCCCCGAACCCTGGTCAACCCCGATATGCATCTTGTAGCCAAAATACGTCTTGCCGTGCTTCTTCGTGAAGGTGGCGTCCGGGTCAACCATCGAAACCTCGCCCTCTTTCATTGAGGGCCGCCGGGCGTCCGCCTCGATAACGCTTGCATCAACAAGCGTGCCCTTCTTCACCATCAGTCCCTTGCCCTCAAGCTGCCGGTTCACTTCATCAAACAGTTCCTGCGCAAGGCCATGTTCGCGCAGCAAATTGCGAAACCGCACGAAAGTCGTCTCGTCCGGCGTATCCTCGTCCAGCGGAATGCCCACGAATTTTCGAAAGGAAAGCCGGTCGGCCAGCGCATCTTCAAGCCCGGGATCGGACAAATCATACCACTGCGCCAGCAAAAGCGCCTTGAACAGCGACAGCGGCGGATAGCCCGGCGCACCCCGGCGCGAGGAACTCAAGCCATCCAGCAACCGCTCAAGCGCCCGCCAGTCAAGAAGCTCATGGGTGCGCTCAAGCTTGTCAACCCGCTTGCTCCTGCGCTTCCGCACCAGATGTTCCGCAAAACCAATCTGCCCGTACCGCCGCCGTGACATGATAAATCCCCTCCATTGAATCAATGGGTTGATAATAACACTATGGTACTCGAAAAGGAATTTAAGGTTCTAATTATTCAGAGGTCTCCGGGGATTGTCTCCAGACGCCTGCTGGCCTCACTATTTCTGTGCCAGATCATGATT
The DNA here is from genome assembly GCA_964533415.1 of uncultured Hyphomicrobiales bacterium. GTDB lineage: Bacteria > Pseudomonadota > Alphaproteobacteria > Rhizobiales > BM303 > BM303. Next base: position 575 of record CAZHLV010000175.1, on the reverse strand, counting down.
TCGTCGCTTAAGGCCCTTGTGTTTTCCTCGGCTGCGCGCAATTGCGCCACCAGCGGCTTCAAAGCGGCCTTTGCCAGGGCGGGAATGCTCTCGTCCCCGGCACCCTCGATCACGGCAATAATGTCCTTGATCTTACCCCGCCCCTGCGGTGCAATCATACCAAGCTCCGCCATGTGGGAACGCAGCGCATTGACCAGCATGTTTTGCTGACGGACCAGAAGTTCACGAGTTTTGTGCAGCATGAGGGCCGCCTGCTGGTCCTCGCTCTTGATCGGCACAAAGCGCATGTTCGGACGCGTCACGGCTTCGCAGATGGCTTCGGCGTCAACTGCATCATTCTTGCCGCGCCGGACATAGGCCTTCACATAAGATGGCGGTATGATCTTCACCTCATGGCCAAGCGCCACCAGTTCACGCGCCCAGAAGTGCGCCGTGCCGCAAGCCTCCATGCCGATAAGACAAGGCTTCAGACCAGCAAAAAATTCGCGAAGCTGGGATCGGCGAAGACGGCGGCGGGCAATAACATCACCGGCGGCATTGATCCCATGCACCTGAAAAACATTCTTGGCCAAATC
>CAZHLV010000174.1:0-7875 GCA_964533415.1 uncultured Hyphomicrobiales bacterium | reverse complement strand
TAGGCTTTTGGGCGAACGCATCTGCTGATCTCATCAAGATGTTTTTGCATGGCGGCGGTGTTGGCATGAGGCAAGACGAGCGCAGCCAGGGACATGGCTTGCCGGCCCTTCTTCAACGATCTGCTCCAGTTCGCGTTTCTGAGCGGATGTGAACTTCGAAGCGCGCCCGGGCGGCTTGCGGTTGATAAGGCCATCGGGGCCTTTTTCGTTGAAGCGGATCACCCAGCTCTTCAGGGCAATCGGGTGAAAAAAATACCCGTTTTCCGCAGGAATGACGGTTTTGTTTGGCCCGTTAGGCTAAAAAATACTGATTAAACAGATGGTTATTCGGTTCATTCATGTAATTAGCATCTTTCTTGAGGTTCACCCGATTGCCCCGACTCGAACGCGCGTTGCTCTGGAGGCTTTCATATTTACACGGCAACGCCCGACAAGAAATCTTAATAACGCAGATGGGCCAGGACCGCGTGATGATCGCTGGGCCAGACATCGTCAACCGGCTCGTTGCCGGTGACGCGGCAATCAACAAAATGACCCGCGCCGCCCTTGCCCGGCGCTCCGGCAAGGATATAGTCAATGCGCCGGTCCGGCTCGAACTCGGCCACGGCGTAGGGGTTTTTATTGTCCCATGTGTATCCGGGGCCGCCATCGCCCGCCACGCACCAGGCATCATGAAAGAACAACCCCTTAACCGGGCAGGTGGTAAGCCCTTTTAACATGCGCATTTCTTCAGAGTCAGGAGCGGCATTGAAATCCCCGCATAGCACGGGGGGAAAGGCCTGCGCGGTCTTGGCGTTAATGAAATGGGTGATATCTCTTACCTGTTGCTGGCGGATATGGCTGTGCTGGTATTTCCAGTTCAGATGAGTGTTGAAAAATGCAATTTGCCCGCGTGGGCCGTCAATTTGCGCATAGATAACCAGCCGCCGCTCATCCGTTTCGATAGAGCCGGAGAGCATGACGTGATCGGTTTGCGCAATCGGCCAGCGCGAGAGTATGGCATTACCAAACCCGATCTTTTCGCGGTGCATGCTGGCGGCATAAACGTGATGGTAACCCAGCTCCTTGCCCAGTTCGGCGGCAAGGTTTGTCTGCCCTTCGCTCCAGACCTCCTGAAGCGCGATGATATCGGCATCAATCTGCTTCAGGCTGGCGGCAATGGCCGGGCGGCGCGCCTCCCACGGGCCAAAGCGCCACCAGATATTCCAGCTCAAAACCTTCAGCCTTGTTTCTATGGGGGCAATTTTTTCGTTGTATCCGATCATGGTCAACTCGCACTTTGAAAGGCTTTGGCTTCGCACCGGGTGAGTTGCTCGCCCTGCTTGCGCTTGAGCAAAACCGCGCGCGCCCTGGCATAGGACTCATCCTGCCAGAAGATCATGCAGCCATTGCAGCCTTTACCGCAACACCCTTTTGTGCCGATCCGGTTGCTTTTTATTCGCCGTTCGGCGGCCTCTTCATCCATGCTGGCGAGCAATTTATCGCGGCTGGCCGTGTAGGCTTCCTCATCCCGTACACCGGATTTTTCGAGTTTGAGAGCCCGTTTGTCAAACTTCACCCGGTTCCATTGTTCCTCGCTCAAGGCTCTTTCCTTGCGCAAAATGGTATATTCCGGGAACAGGGTCTTGAGTTCGCCCGGGTCTTCGTGATCGAACAGGATGAAGGGAAAAACTATCGTGGTTTGCGCCCCGCCCTGCACGACATCCATTTTTTCGCCGGTATTGGCATTTTCAAAATGATAGGCGCGCAGCAAAACCGTTTCGCGGCAGATGGGCGAGACAAACTCCAGAACGTCGCCCGCTTCGAGCCTGTTTTTCACCTTCACATGAAAGGCGTCAGCGCTCACCTTGCTCACCACGCCGGCATATTCCCACTGGGCCAGGGACTGGGTGTGCTCGTAATCATGGGCGTAATTGGTCAGCCGGCCATCGTGAAAGGCAAGGGTATAGCCGCGGTTGCCCACCGATTCCAGCTCGCGCATATAGGGCGCGGCATCCCAGTTTTCAGGATCGGCATAGTAATCATCTATCGCCATGCGATAGGCGCGGGCAACCACGGCGCAGTAATATTCGCTCTTGCCGCGGCCTTCGACCTTGAGGGAATCCACCCCGATCCTGAGATATTGATCGAGCTTCGGCATGAGGCAAAGGTCTTTTGAATTGAGGATATAAGAGCCGCGCGCATCTTCTTCTATGGGCATCAGCTCACCGGGGCGGCAGCCCTCTTCAAGCAAAAACTCGAACATATCGCGGTTTTCATCGGTGATATCCAGCTCGCCGACATTGCCATCTTTCAGGCGCAGGCGAAGCTTGTAATTCCAGCGGCAGCTATTGGCGCAATTGCCCTGGTTGGCGCCGCGCTCGGCCATGAAATTGGACAGCAGGCAGCGCCCGGAATAGGTCATGCACATGGCGCCGTGAATGAAGGCTTCAAGCTTGATATCGGGGCATTTTTCGCGGATTTCCTTCAATTCCGAAAATGAAACCTCGCGCGCCAGCACGCACAGATCCGCCCCTTGATCGCGCCAGAACCTCACCGACAGCCACGAGCAGATATTGCTCTGGGTGGAGATATGCAGCCTGAGCTCCGGCGCATGTTCACGAACATATTGAAACACCCCCGGATCAGCGATAATCAGCCCGTCGGGCCTGACCTTGCGCACGGTCTGGATATATTCGTCGAGCTTGGGGATATCCTTGTTATGCGAGAAAAGATTGAGGGTCAGATAGGCGCGTTTGCCGTGTTCGTGGCAAAACTCGACCCCTTCGATCACATCATCCAGCGCAAATTCCGACTTTGTGCGCAAGGACATGTCCGGGGTGCCCAGATAGACCGCATCGGCCCCGTAGAGCACCGCCATCTTCAGCTTGCGAAGATTGCCCGCGGGCATGAGGAGTTCTGAGCGCTTGATCGTCATCATGTATTCCGGGCCAGTTCCATGTAAATGTGCAGTGATATAGGCATGGGGCGGAAAATGGAAGTTCAAGGTTGACCGAACCGGGATTTTGAGGAGTAATGGGGCAACCACCGGGAAAACAGGATGGGAGGTTTTCGCATGGTCCTTTCACGCAGGACATTCATAGCCGGTTCAGCGGCGGGCATGGCGATTGGGGGAATTCCGGCAGCCTTGGCCAAAAGCGCGGCGGATATGTATTATAATGGCTGGGCGACCGATAATGGCGTGACCTACCGGCGCACGAATTTCAAGGTTATCAAGCCGCAATGGAAGCGCCAGATGGTGCGCTATTACAGCCCGGAACCGCAAGGAACGGTTGTGGTCGATACCAAGAATCATTTTCTCTACATGATCTGGGAAAACCAGACGGCCATCCGTTACGGCGTCGGGGTCGGAAAAGAAGGCTTCCAGTGGTTCGGGCGGGCGCGCATTGATCGCAAGGCGATCTGGCCGCGCTGGGTGCCGCCGCCGGAGATGCACAAGCGCCAGCCGGGCCTGCCCAAATTCATGGATGGCGGCGCAGATAACCCGCTGGGACCGCGGGCGCTTTATCTTTACCGCAATGGCCGCGACCTGGGCTATCGCCTGCATGGCACCTATCAACCCTGGTCAATCGGGTCGGATGTCTCCAGCGGCTGCATACGCATGTTCCCGGAAGACGTGATTGACCTTTACCAGCGCTGCCCGATCGGCACGCGGGTCCTGGTTCTGAGACATCTGGGCTCCAAGGATGCCTGATGGTTTTTAATTCAAGTTTTGAGGGGGAGAGTTGATATGAATTGGAAACTGGCGGGGGTCTTGTGCGCGGCTTTGGCGCTGACAGGGTGCGAGACGGTGAAAAACATTACCTCACCGGAGGTAACCAACGCCCCTGCCCCGGGGTTTGAAAACGTCAAATCGGGCAGCGAAGAGGATTTCATGCTCAATGTGGGGCGGCGCACCTATTTCAAGTCCGGTTCCGCGGCGCTTGATGATACGGCCCGGGTTACGCTCGACAAACAGGCGGAATGGTTGAAAAAACATACAAGCTGGAAGATCAAGCTACAGGGCTTTGCCGACGATCCGGGCTCTTCGGAAGCCAATGTAACCTTGTCCAGGCGGCGCGCTGTTGCGGTCATGAATTACCTGCGCTCAAAGGGGGTTGCATCTGAACGGATGTGGGCCAAGGGGTATGGCAAGGCGCGCATTGTCCGTGATTGCGAAGACATCAGTTGCAAATCCCAGAACCGGCGGGTGATCTCCAATCTCCGGCGGGAATTTGACCGTTAGCGTTTGCCGGTTTTGACTGAATCAAAACCGGACTCCAGCTCCTTGTTTTTACCGCTCTTCTTAACTGCACTTCTTATCGGAAAAGCGCGAACCGGTTTTTCCGATTACGCGGCCTTGGAAAAACGCTTGGGATACGAAGGCTGCGGCTGTTCGTTGTCGCGCAAGGGGTAAGGCCTGGCCTGCGGGTTTACCCTGGCTTGCAATTCCGGGTTGAACTGCGGGTCGTATTGCTGCCCGGACAGACCGGTAAGCACAACGCCGCCATGGACCTTGTCCATGCCTTGCGAGGACAGATGATCCAGCGTCCGGCTTGCCACTTCAACGGGCGTTCCAGACCGGACGCACAGCATGGTCACGCAAGCTTTACTGGCCAGCCAGAGGGTTTCGGGGAACAGGCCGGGCGGCGGGGTTTTGACGATCATGATGTCGTAGAGCTGATCGAGCGCGGTCAGGACCGAGCCCAGTCTCTGGGGCGTGAGCAAATGGGCCGGATCACCCTGCAATTGCCCGGCCAGCATGATGTCCATCCCCCCAGCGGGGTTTTTCAAAAGCGACTGGGCAAAGGTGGCGTTGCCGGACAAGAACCCGGCGAGACCAGGATGCGGTCTCAATCCCAGGCGGGTTTGCAGTTCAGGGTTCCTGATATCGGCTTCAACGAGCACGGTTTTGAGCCGGTTGGCGCTGGTCATGCGGGCAAGATCAAAAGCGGTCCTTGATTCTTCTTCCCCGGCCCGGGTCGAGGTGACAACAACCAGCTTGGAGCGCCCCATGATGGAGCGGTGAAAAGCGATCTGGAACAGGTTGTAGATTTGCTGCTCGTGGAATTCTCGGGACTGGGGAAAATGCAAATCCCCGGGCAGGCGCGCCAGAACGGGCAATTCTCCATAACCGGTTTCATCTACCGCCGGGGGGGACGCCTTGGCCGGGGCCTTGGGTTCTGGTTCTGGAACGGCTTGCCCGGGAGTATAATGACCAAGCAAAGAGGGGTTGTTCAGGATATCGTGCATGTCCCGGGACAAGGCCGGTGAGGCAGCAGCATCAGCGGTGCCGGTTTCCTCACGCCGGGCATTCAGCCGGGATGAAACCCGGACAGACGAGAACACGATACCGATCATCAACGAGGCCAGCAACGCCAGCCCCAGTATTGGGCCTTTCAGTGGGTAGGAGGGAATGCTGGAAACGGTGGCGCGCGAGATGATCCGGGCATTGGCGGGCTGGGATTCTGGCTTTTCGCGGGCGCTGGCTTCACGGTATTTTTTCAGGAACGATTCCAGCAATTCACGATTGGCCCGGGCCTCGCGCTCCAGGGCCCGCATTTTTACTTCGGCCCGGTTGTTCGCCGACGCCACTTTCTTGAGATTATCAAGAGCCCGCTTGAGCTCCTGCTCCCGGGCGGCAGAGACACGGGCCTCATTTTCAAGGCCCTTGACGACCTTGCGGGCCTCGTTGTCGATCTGCCGATTCAGGTTGCGCAAATCAGCACGGAGCTGGGCCATGCGCGGATGCGAGGGGAGCAAGGTGGCCGAGATCTCGGCAATCTGTCGGCGCAGCCTCACCTGCTGTTCACGCAAACGCTGGATCAGGGGCGAACGCAGCACATCAGCTGCCGCTTCGACACCGCCTTCACGCGAGAGCATGTTGCGAATGAGACGGGCGCGGGCGCGGGCCTCAGAACGCGCCGCCTTGGCGCGGATGAGCTGGGTGCTCAGTTCTGTCAATTGCTGGGCGTTCAAGGTTGTATTGGGGCGGCCATTGATGAGGCCGTGCTTTTCACGATAGGCTTCAATGGCGGCTTCGGATTGCGCAACTTTTATGCGCAGGGAATCTATCTGGGACTTGAGCCATTGCGAAGCCTGGGTGTTGGTTTCGGTCTTGTCGCGGCGCTGGCCAGTGATATAAAAATCGGCGATCTGGTTGGCTATACGGGCGGCAAGCTCGGCATCCTGAGATGAAAACTCAACGCCGATGACCCTTGATGTGCCCATCTGCTTTACCGACATGCGCTTGTAGTAAACTTTCAGGACACGCTCATAGATGCTCATTTTCGTTGGGTCTTCCATGATCCCCAAGAGTACGGCCATGTCGATGAGAAAGGAATCCTTCGCGCTGTTGAATTCTGGCTTTTGGTCAAGCTTGAAGGTCTTGATTATGTTCAACGCCAGGTCCTTTGCGCGCAAAACCTGTATCTGGTTGGCGACAGCGGCGACATCTGTCTGATAACGGTTTTGGGGCAAGGCGCGGTCAGGACGGGTAAAGCTGGTTTCGCGATCCTCAAGAAGGATTTGCACCTGCGAGGAATAGCGCGGGGTTATGACCATCAATATGGCAAAGACACAAGCCATCGAGATAACAACAAAAGTCAAAATTGCGACTTTCTGTTCCCAGACCCCCCTGAGCAGGTCCCGAATATTGAGGTCTTCGTTTGCATAATCCTCGGCCTGGAGCGGTGTATCGCTAGTCATGTATCCCTCGCAGAAGCAGTGACAACCGGAAACAGCCGGTTGGCGACTCAATATCAGGCTTCAGTAAAGCGCAGTTATGGTAACCAAAGCGTTAATCGCAGCAACGCAACGGTCAGAATTTGTTAACCATAAAACCGTATCAAGAAGGGGACTTAAAAAGAATCACCGTTGTTTCACTCCGTGAGTCATGGATATGCGCGTTTTACATTTGTTACTTGTTGTTTTGGCATCGCTCGGGATCGCGGGGTGCAGCAACAGCCAACCCCCGGTCCAGGTGGCGGCAACCTCATCGATCCCCTACACGCTCGATAATGGCGACCGGCTGCGTATCGAGGTTTTTGGGCAACGCAACATGTCGAACACATATGCAGTTGATGGCAATGGCACGATTTCCATGCCCCTGATCGGCCCGGTTCAGGTGCGCGGCCTTACCACCGCCCAGACCGAGATCAAGCTGGAGCGCAAATTGGGGGCGCGTTACCTGCGCAATCCCAATGTGACCGTTGAGGTACAGCGCCACCGCCCGTTCTTCGTTCTGGGCGAGGTCACGCGGTCCGGGCAATTTGCCTATGTAAACGGGATGACAGCGCAAACGGCGATTGCCATTGCCGGCGGGTTTACGCCCAGAGGCGATCGCAAGAGCGTTCGGGTCACGCGCAAATGGGAAGGCAAGATTGTCCAGTTTGATGCCCCGCTTACTTACCAGGTGCTGCCGGGTGATACGATTTTTGTCCGCGAGCGCTATTTCTAAAAGTTATTCACCATGACCTTGCCCCCCCGCGTTTTCCATTGTCTTCGCGCACCCTTGGGCGGGGTTTTGCGCCATGTGCGTGACCTTGCCGGCGCGCAGGCCAGGATGGGAATGGATGTTGGCATTATCTGTGATTCAGTTGCAGATACTCCCTTTGTCCGCGAGGTGATGAACGCATTATCAAAACAATGCTCACTTGGCGTTCACCGTTTCCAGATGAAGCGCATGCCCGGATATGGCGATATCAGCGCCGCCCTCAAGGTGCGCAAGATCGCAACCTCTCATGACGCGAATATCCTGCATGGCCACGGCGCCAAGGGCGGCGCCTATGCGCGGCTGGCGGCGCGCAACGCTTGCATGGGCGTGTTTTATACCCCCCATGGCGGCTCATTGCATTTTTCACCGCAATCACTGACGGGAAAAATCTATTTTACCGC
>CAZHLV010000173.1:0-13671 GCA_964533415.1 uncultured Hyphomicrobiales bacterium | reverse complement strand
TCGCCTCTTGTTTGCTTCCCGGTCGCGGCTAAAGCCGCTCCTCGCCTCTTGTTTGCTTCCCGGTCGCGGCTAATGCCGCTTCTCGCCTCTTGTTTACTTCCCGGTCGCGCCTTCGGCGCTCCTCGCCTCTTGTTTGGTATCCCAACGCAAAACGCACCCGTGGGCGAAGCCTCGCTGACGGATGTTGACCCCCTCAACTCAGACGGATGAGGCGGCGGAAAGACGTAATCGCGCCTTTATGGATAACCGGAGCGGAAAATAGGCGCGGGACCGGCACAAGTCAACCCCGTCCGCACGTCCGCAGCCTAAAGCCCGACCAGAGGCCAGTAAAACGCCGCAAATGTCAACAATACAACCGTGGACATGATCGCCATGCGCCAGCCAACATTGAGAAAATCGGTTGTTTTGAGATATCCCGAAGCATAAACGATCGTGCAGGCCGGTGTGCCGATCACGGTCAGATAGGCAAAGGCTGAAGACACCGCGGTTATAAACCCGAGCAATATGGGGCTTTCCTTGGCCGGTTCCGCCATGTTCAGAACAATCGGCCCCAGAACGGCAACCGCCGCGCCATTGGACATGGAATTGGTCACCGCCGTCGTCAGCATCGAGATCGCCGCCCATAACTTGATGCCGGAATCAAACCCCAGCGGCCCGACAATCCCGAGAAACGAATCCGCCACCCAAAGCGCCGCGCCGGTGTTTTTCATCTGAACGCCAAGTGAGATTGCCGCCGCATAGAGCAGAACAACGCCCCAGTTCACGCCCGAATTCATGTCATCCCAGCGCACCATGCCAACAATCAGGAAGGCGCTGGCGCCAAGAATGGCAATCAGGCCAAGACCCAGGGAATCTGAAAATCCGACCCAGCCGATCAGGATGATAAAGAAGAGGGCTATCGATACCCAGTCGGAGTTTTTCATCGGCCCCTGCGCCCGGATCTGCTCGCGCAGTTTCACCACGGCGCGCGACAGATCCTTGTGTTCAGGCTTGAAGGTGAACAGCAAGATAAAGGTTACGAAAGGAAGCTGGGCGAGAAAGATCGGATAGCAATACATGATCCATTTGACGTAATCGATTATGAATTTATGGGTATCGGGATTGGTGGGATCATAGAAAAATTCTTTCCAGTAGCCGATCATGATCGCGTTTCGCGCCCCGCCTGAAGGCGTGCCAATCCCGGCCACCGAACAGCCATAGGAAATGGAAAACAGCAAAACCGCCGCCAGATTGCGCACATCCCGTGCATTTTCCGAGGTCAGGGTAATCAGCGTGATCGCCACGGGAAGCATCATCGCCGCAACCGTGTGCTCACCGATCACCGAGGCCAGAAGGCCCGATACCAGCGAGATCCCGGCGGCAACATAGGCAGTCTTTGTTCCTGTCATGCGCACGATCAGGTAGGCAATGCGCTTGTCGAGCTTTTGCTTGACCACCGCCACGGCCAGCATCAGCGAGCCCATGATGAACAACACCGAATCGCTCATCAGGCTCTTGGCGACCGATGTTGAATCAAGCCCCAAAAGCAGCACCTGCCCGGCAATGATGAGAAGCGCTACGGTCGGCAGGGGTATGGGTTCGGTCACGAACAGAATGATAGCCATGATGGACATCACCATCACCACCCAGCCCTCGCGGGTCAGGCCATCAGGAACCGGTACGGCCAACAGCAAAACCGCGCCAAGACCAAGGGCAATGAAAAACCATCGCCGGCTCCAGATAAAAAACAGCAAATCCTTTAACGCGGGCGCTCGCTGCAGGCGCCGCCGCCCCTGGTGAAGACCGATGCGCAGCATCCTCTGCGGCTCGACTCTCATCACATATTCCTTTTAAATCCCGCCTGTATCCAAAACCTGCCCGCTCGCGCAAAGCAAAACGCGTATTGGGCGCCCCATGTCAAGGACCAGAACATGAAACCCAAAGACCAGTCTCTGCACCCCCACAGATCAGCCTGATCGTCATTTGAAACGCAAAAGCATTCCAATATTGCCAGCAGGCGGGCAAACCCGCCTTTATTGAAGACAGGGCTAGGAAATAGTTCAAATATTTGGCCGGCGCAAGCAGAATCCCGTAAATCCGGGATTCTACGCTGCAATGTCCCAACCCGGCAACGCCGTTGCAGTATCATCAGTCTTGCCTATCCCCTGTCATGAGCAGACTTGACCCGGTGCGGACAGGAGGTGTTATGTCAAGGGCTGTACAGGCGGAAAAAAGGGCAACTTGCATGGCGCACCTTGAAAAAGCTGAAACACTCAGCGCAAATGAACTCTTTTCTCACCAGCAAAAGGCCTGGAAACAGCAAAGCCGGTATGTTGCCGCATCATCGCGTTTTTATCAAAAGCTCTGGCAGGGCCTGGAGATACCGGACAACCTGCACGATCTGCCCAAACTGCCCCTGTCGGACAAGGCCCGGTTACGCGCATCACAAGCTGCCCACCCGCCCTTTGGTGATTACCTTGCCGCACCACCGCAAAAGGTGAACCGGCTGCACCGCACATCAGGCACGACCGGACAGGCGATGAATCTCGCCCTGTCTGCACGCGATTGCCAAACCACGCAAATCGTTGGCGGGCGCGCCCAGAGCGCCGCCGGGCTGACGCCGGAACATGTGGTTGTCCATTGCCTGAATTACCAGATGTGGATGGGCGGGGTTACCGATCACCTCACCCTTGAGCAAACCGGCGCCACCGTGGTGCCCTTTGGCGTGGGAAACTCCGTTGATCTCATCCATGCCATCCGCAATATCGGCATTAACGCCATCTCCTGCACCCCCTCATATCCGGCCGTCCTTGAACGGGTTCTGGCCGAACATTTCCCCGCCATCCAGCCGCGTGACCTGGGGCTCAAACTGGGCCTGTTCGGCGGCGAGGCGGGGCTTGATGATCCGGCCCTGCGCCAGCGTATCCGCGCGACCTGGGGCATGGAGCCGCGCAACGCCAATTACGGCGTCTCGGACGTGTTTTCAAACATCGCCGCCCAGTGCGAACATGATACGGACCTGCATTTTCTTGCCGGTGATGTCCTTTATCCCGAATTGATTAACCCCGATACCGAAGAACCGCTGCCCCTGGGGGCCGGGCAAGAAGGTGAACTGGTGCTCACCCACCTGGAACGCGAATGCCAGCCCCTGGTGCGTTTTCGCACCGGGGACATCATTGCCGTTGATGATACCGAACCTTGCGCATGTGGCCGCAAGGGCATGCGGTTTCGCGTTGTCGGGCGCTCTGACGACATGGTTGTCGTGCGCGGCATCAATGTCTTTCCCACCATGGTGGCGGCCATTATCGGTGAATTTGCCGAGCTCAGCGGGGATTACCGGATCGTGCTGGACAAGAGGCCACCCCATGATGTCCTGCCCGTGCAGGCCGAGCTGAAAAAAGGGCGGGATGAACCGCCAAATCTTGCCCGGGCCGTGGAGGCGGCCATCAAGTCAAAACTGGGCGTTTCGGCCCGGCTGGCCATCTTGCCCGGCGGCGCCTTTCCGGTAACGGAAGGTAAAACCCGGCGGGTAACAAGGACATATTCATGACGGGCTTTTCCTATCAAACCGTTCTGAGCCATCTGGATACGCAAGGTATCCGGACAATCAGCCTTAACCGGCCCGGCAGCCTCAACGCCATGAACCGGGCGCTCATCGACGATGTCGCCCGCGCCTTTGACGACGCCAATGCCGATCCGGCCACCAAGGTGATTATCTTCACCGGCGAGGGACGCGCCTTTTGCGCCGGGGATGACCGGCGCGAACATGCTCACCCTGAAAGCGAGGCCCAGGCGCGCCAGCTTGTCGAGGCCATTCAGCGCGCCACGAAAGCCATCTTGCTGGGCGCCAAACCGGTCGTTGGCGCTATCAATGGCTGGGCGGTTGGTGGCGGCTTTGAATGGGCCATCAATTGTGATTTTCCCATCTGGGCAAGAAGCGCCAGGGGTTTCTTCCCGGAAATTTCGCTCAATCTTTTCGTCACCGGCGCCGTAACCGCCCTGCTGCCTGCCCTTGCCGGGCTGAATACGGCGCGTGAAATGCTGTTTCTCGGCAAGCAATACAGCGCCGCCGAGCTGCACGACAACGGCGTGGCCTGGCGCGTGGCGGAAGATGAAAAACTGATGAACGAGGCCCGCGAGCTGGCCGGCCAGCTTGCCCGGCTCCCGCCCCTTTCGCTCCGCGCCATGAAGCGGGTTTTGAACCAGTGCGCCCTCAGCGACATCAACACCGCCCTTGACCTGGAAACCGAGGCCACGATCGCCGGGTTTCTCGACCCGGAAACAACCCGGCGGCTAAAGGCCTTTTAATCGCAAGATCAACCGGCGCGGCGGCGCTGCACGCTGGCGTCAAGCAATTGCCGGGTATCGGGATGCTCAGCCCTCAGCGCCCGCATGTTCTCAACCCCCACCAACCCGCCGCTTTCCCGGGTTGCCGCCAGTTGCTTACCGGTCAGATTGCGCGATTCTTCAGGGCGCCTGCTGATTCGCGCGCAATGTGGATCAGGGTAGCCATAGCCATTGAGGCCACGGGAAATGCCCGTTCAAAAGAGATCGGCGCCGGGCTGGCCGGAAGCATTTCCCGCCACCCGTGTTTTTCGCATCTGCATTCACATCCTGTTAACTTCTGTTGCTCTATGACAGCACAGCTTCGACGGGGTCGTCGATCAGCCTTGCTGATCAATCAAAAAAGGAGCCTGAAGAAAGATCTTCAGGCAGGATGATTCCGCCGGTGACTTCAGGCATCCGGCAAAATGTGAAGAACCTGTGCAAAGCAGGCCCTGTGGGGTGGTGTCAGAATGAATAACGCGAACATTTTTGACAGGCTGGCGGCATTATCGGAAACCCGCCCGGCACATGCCCAGCCCCCTGCGAACATCCATTCGGCCCTTGAACTTATTCGCCGGCTTGGTCATGCGGAGACCACGGTCCCCGATGCCGGGGAAGATTCCACTTCCTGGGTCGCTGCCGGCGTGGCCACCAATCCGGACACGCACAGGATCATCCGCGCCGTCATGCTGCCGCATATGGCTCATGAAGAAGCTTTTCCGCGCAATATCCGCTTCATCGATGGTCGCGAGATCGCGCCGGACGTGATCTTTCTGGCCGAACCCATGAACAGCGTCCGGATGAAAAATGCCATTGACCCGCTGTCGCTTGCAGTGCGTCCCATCATCGACCTCACGCAGATGAAGAATCCTGTAGCGGATTTCACCCTGAGCAGTTTTTCGCCCTTTTCCCTGAACGAGATTCTGCAAAAATGTGACGCCATCAATATACGCCTCTCCCAGATCCTGCCGCAGGGCAACAGCGAATACGATCCCGAATTTGCTCTTCTGGCCCGGCTTTACGCCCGCTCGGGATCACTGACCCCGCGCTACAACCCGGAGAACAAGGCCGCCATTCACTATCCCGAGGAGTGGCTTTTGGGGCCCATCCAGCCAATGGCGGAAAAACTCATTCGTTGCGGCTTTCTGGAAGCCCGGTTTTTTGACAAGATCCATACCTGCCCGGCCTGTCACTCGGCGCGGTTGAATGTCCGGGAAGAGTGCCGCAAATGCCGCTCGGCGGACATCGAGGAGTTGAATATCATCCACCACTACAAATGCGGGCACCAGGCGCCGGAGAGCGACTTTGCACAAGGTGAAGAGCTCGTATGTCCCAAATGCAGCCGGATCCTGAGTCATTTCAGCGTGGATTACGACAAGCCTGGTTCGATGATGGTCTGCCGGGCCTGTGGCTACAGCTCCAGTTCCAGCACGGTGGGCTTCACCTGTTTTGACTGCGGCGCGCGTCACGACACCGAGCAGATGCAGACCCGAACCTACTCGTCCTATCTGCTTACCGAGGAAGGACAGGTGGCGTTGTGGTCCGGTCTTGTCGGCGCATCGTCCCGGCACGAAAGCGAATTGCACCGTTTCACCAGCGAGGCGCAGGAACTGGCCGCCAGCGAAGCCATCGGCGGCAAACCGTTTTGCATGATGCGGATCACTTGCCGCAACAAGGATGAAATCATCGCCCGCCAGGGCATCCGGGCGCTTGAGAGATCATGCCAGCTGTTCTCCCGCGCCCTGCGCGAAATCATGCGCAAGGAACACCGCATCCTTGAGCACAACCATGTTTTCTACATCCTGCTCAGCAATGTTTCCGCCGATGAAACCCGAAAGGGAACGGCCTATATCAGGAGGGAAGCCACCCGGCATCTCCGTCTTGACCTGGGAATCCGGATCGACGTGCTGGAAGCTGCCGAAGCCATTGGTTGTCTTGAAGGCCTGGATCCATGATTGAAAACGCCGTCCGGTTTTTCCTGGAGCAATCCCTGCCGTCCCTGATTATGATGTTCTGGTTTCCGCTGGTTTTCGAAATCCCGCGTTATCTGGTTTCATTTTTTGTCGGAACCGCGATCTATCTTTTCTTCCCGGTTCCGGTGTCGCGCCAACCCGATTTCCGGAAGATCAGCATCATTATCGCCGGGCACAACGAAAGCGCATCAATAAAAAAATGCGTGACCTCGCTGCATGAGCAGACCCTGAAAGACCTGGAGATCATTGTCGTTGATGACGGATCCACCGACAACATGCATGAAGTTCTCGAGGAACTCGAATGCGCCGGCCTGATTCACAAGGGATTGCGCTGTGAAATCCGTGGCGGCAAGAGCTCGGCCCTGAACCTGGCCAAGGAAATGTCGAGTGGTGATATCGTCATCAACGTGGATTGCGATTGCTCTTTCGAGCGTGACGCCATTGCCGAAATCATCAAGCCTTTCGCCGACCCGCGCATCGGTGCGGTATCCGGCAATGTCCTGCCGCGAAACGCCCCGGCAACGATGATTACCACCTTCCAGGCGATCGAGTATCTCTTTGGCATCACCCTGGGGCGGCAAAGCGCCGTGCTGATGGGCCAGACCATCATCATCTCCGGGGCATTTGCGGCCTTCCGGCGAACGGCCTGGGACGCGGTGAACGGTTTCGCCATCGGCCCGGGCGAAGATTTCGACATCACCTTGCGGTTGCATCAGGCCGGCTGGCGTATTTCCTTCGCCCCCTCGGCCCTGTGCATGACCGATGTACCCGAAACCATGCCGGTCCTGTTCCGTCAGCGTCAACGCTGGGAGCGGGACAGCCTGCGCCTGCAATTCCGCAAGCATCTGCGCGAGATCAACCCCTTCAAACCCCAGTTTTCCTGGGGAGCGGTCTTCTCCAAGCTGGATTTTTTTCTCCTCGGCGTTCTGGCGGCTCTTGTCTTTCCCTTCTATGTCCTCTACCTGTTCGCCAGTCATGGCGGCATGGCCGTGACAATCCTTATCGCCTCAATGCTCTTTTCCCTGTTCCTTGATATCATTACCCTGTTTTTCGCCGCCCTTATCGCGGGCCGTCTGCGCTGGCTCTGGTTACTTGCCTTTTTGCCCGGCTATGCGCTTTTCAGCGCCTATGTCATGCGTTTTGTCCGCGCCTATGCCTATATCAACGAATGGATCTTCAGGCCTTCCGAGCATGATGACTTCGTGCCGGAAAAAATCAGGACATGGTACGAATGATCAGCGCCCTGAGAGAACGCCCCCGCCTTGATAGCCTGCGTTCCGATCGCCGCGGTACATCGCGCAAGATCGGCCAGATCGTCTATCTTGGCCTTCTGGCCGGGTTGCTGCTGTTCGTGGCTGACGCCCTTGTCGGCCCCATGCTTTATTTCAGGGCCGATGGCCTTGTCGTGCAACCGCGCTACGTGGTTGCCTCCCCGTTTTCCGCCCGCGTCTCAGCGCTTTACGTCACGCCCGGCCAGAAGGTTCACGCCGGCGATCTTCTGCTTGAACTCCAGTCCCACAGCGTTTTGCGCGACATTGCCAGCCTGACCGCGCGCCAGGCAACGCTGGTGGCGCGCAAGGCCGAATTGTCAACGAATATCGAAGCGGCGAACCTGTTGCTGCCGCTGGCGCGTGCGCGCGCCGAGGAAACGCGCAAACGGCTGGACGATATCCGTTTCCTGATTAAAAAGCGGCTGGTTTCAAATGCAAAACGTTCATCCGTGGAAAAGGAACATCTGGCGGCAAACCAGGATCTGATGCGCCTCAAGTCGAGACTGAAATCCAATATCGAGGAAAAACGCCTGATTAGCAATACCCTTGCCCAGGCCAGCAGGGCGCTCGAGAAACTGAAAAGCAACTTTCATGACGGACAGATGCGAACCCCCTATGACGGATTTGTCGGTCCCGACATTCCCGACGAAGGCGAGATCGTCAAGCCGGGAAATGTGCTAATCAATGTTTTTACCGGCGCACCGAGCATTCTTGCCTACATTCCCACAGGACGCCTTTACGAGTTAAAGCCCGGAGACAAGGTTAATATCAGCAGCGGCTTCCGGACGGGCGCCGGCCATATTACCGAATTGTTGCCCGTTGCCGGGGCTCTCCCGGCGGAATTTCAAAAAACCTTCCAGCCCCGCGACCGCAACCAGATTGCCCGTATTGCCATTGATTCGCCCTCCCGTTTCCCGCTCTTTGCCAAGGTCTCGGTGAGTGCCCCCTTGTGGTAGGGGCAAACCGGACCAGGACCGGCAAGCCCCCGCAATTCTTTCTTCATTCCGGCCAATAGCCGAATTTTCGCATGAGCGCCTCATGATCCCGCATGATTCGCGCCACCTGTGCCGGATTGAGTTCGTCCCGCCAGCTTCCGGTTTTGCCCTTGCGGAAAAACCGGGACCTGTTTTGCGGTTTTTCCTGAAAACCCGATTTTTTCTCCTGGGCGCTCAGGCGCTCGAAAGATGACAGCTCGATGGCGCGGCGCAAGATTGCATCTGAAGGATCCAGGAGCAGGAAATTCGCCAGTTTCCGGAACGTTGCAAATGGCTGCTCGCTCATATCCTCGTAACGCATCACATGGATCGCCCGGTGTCCGCTCCGGGTCCAGCTGTCGACATGGGCGCTCCAGCTTCCGTAAACCTCGTAAACGGCCGCCTCGTTCATGCGGGTTTCCATGCCCTCCCGCCCCATGATTTCAATGGCCGCATCCAGATCCGCGTCAATATGATGCGCAAAGGAGACCGCCACATCCAGCGGATTGCGAATGATGTAGATTGCCCCGGATGTCACCTTCATGTTGATGGCGGGAGATCCACGATCCATAATCAGGGCATTGTGGGTTTTCACAAACGCCACCCCGTCCGCCTCATCCACGATCTGTTGCTGGATCAGCGGCCGGACCCTGGCGATATCGGCGCGGGAGCAAAACCCTGGATGGCGACCGAGAATTTCCTCGTAACGCCTGGCCGAAACATCCCAGACACTGAAGCGGTTCAACCTGTTGATATCCGGTTCTGAAACCGGTTCGCCATTTTCAAGATCCAGAAGATTATGCAGGAACACCCGCGTCCAGGTATTTCCCGACTTGGGATAGGACGCCAGCCAGATAATACCAGAATCATGGTTATCCATTTACAAACACCTTGTTAATTGCGCATAAACATATGTTTACTAGTCATAAACCAATAAAAAACAAACTAAATTTGCGATAGATTTCGATAAGATTGTAACAAATATTTATCTTTCTCCATGGTATACGCTTTTCACAACGAAAACAGAGAGTTGGTCACGTGTGGGGTCGCGATTAATTTTAACAGTTCACAAGTAATGCCCAAGTCATGCTGCTGATGAACGCCCATGTAACGAATAAAAATAACGAGCCGCAGAGCAATGTTTCATATCATTATTTCGGACAAGAGCAAAGGTCCCGGAATCCCGGGAAAATGAAGCTGCGAACTGCGACCCGTGCGGACTGAACAGATGAACAAAACCATCCACAAGAGCCTGATTGCGCCGGTTTTACTGGTCTCGATTACGGGGCTTGGCGCGGCTTCCGCTGAAGCCGGGAATCCTGCTTTCCGCGAGAACCTGTGGTTCTCCGCCGAATTTTTCCGTCCACAGATTGCCGGCAAGCGCAGAAGCACCTTCTGGGCCTGGGATTCGCGTCCGGCCTCCGCCTTCAACGGCACCCTTGTCCTGGGATACCGGTTGCCGGACAGTCCGTGGAGTCTTGCCTTTCGTTACAACCGGGAAACCTCGAAAACCGACCGGCATCTGGATTTCAGCACCACGGGCCGGGCCTACAGGGCCTATGATGCCTCGAAGGAAAGTCATGATGTACTGGATTTTGAAATCGGCCGCGATATAGGTCTTGGACATGCCTTGCCGGACAAGGCAAAAATCCGCGCCAAGATGGGTATCCGGTTTGCCCGTTTCAGCGCCACGAGCCGGTTCACCGGTCATTACACATCCTACGGTGTCTGGCTCACGCCCTATGATTTTGATCGCAGGAGCCGGTTCAAGGGGATCGGTCCCTCCATCGGGCTTGAGACCCGTATCCGGCTTGGCGGCAGCCTGTCCGTGGACTTCGAGGGGTCCGCCGCGGCCCTTTATGGCCGGCAAAGTTACAAGACCTATTTCTGGAGCTCGACCTCTACCCGGAAGAAAACCATCGCCATGAATTTAACCGGTGCCCTGGGCATATCCTACAAGCCGCCCGGCTCCAACTTTCGCATCAGCGCCGGGTACAAGGCCGATGCCTGGTTCAACGCCATGCGGGCGGAAAAAAGCCCCGGACAGGAAGGGCGGTTCGATCGGATCTATCACGGTCCTTTCCTGCGCATGAAGATCGGCGGGAACTGATCCCGGCCGGAAACGGAAAGTCCCGCCTTTTCACCGAACCGGCGTGCGGCGCGTGAAAACATAATGCAGCTCGCTCGACAGTCGCGGCGCAAAACGGTAGCCACCGCCGGCAAACTCCTTGAGTTCCTTCGGGGATTCGATCCGGTTTTGAATGATATACCGCGCCATGGCTCCCCGGGCGCGCTTGGCGAAGATACCGATAATCCTGAGCATTCCGCCGCGTTCTTCCTTGAAATCAACATCAAGGACCTGCGCTTTCACCATCTTGCGATCAATGACCTTGAAATATTCATTCGAGGCCAGCTTGACAATGGTTTGCGATTTATGCCCGGCCAGTTGTCCATCAAGCTCCCGGGTGATGCGGTGTGACCAGAAATCATACAGATCCCCGCCTTCAGGATTGGCCAGCTTGCGCCCCATTTCGAGCCGGTAGGGCTGGATCGCGTCCAGAGGCCGCAGCAGCCCGTAAAGACCCGACAAAATGCGAAAATTGCCCTGGGCAAAATCCAGATCTTCATCGCTCAAGCTCGCCGCATCAAGCCCGGTATAGGTATCGCCCGCAAAGGCAAAGGCGGCGGGCCGGACTTCATCTGCACCGGGAACAGGGGAAAATCTCTGGAAACGCTCATAATTGAGGTCGGCCAGCTTGTCACTCAGTTTCATCATTTGGCGAAGATCCGAGCGGGTCAGCGTTTTGGCAATTCGCGCCAGCGCATTCGCCTCGTCTTGAAAAATCGGGATCGAGGGTTCGGGCGACTTTGCCAGAGAGCCAAAATTGAGTTTTTTTGCCGGTGAAACAATTGCAAGCATGTCCTCGCCTTTCTTTCAGGGTTCCACCCGAAAAGCAAAAAGGGCCCTCATCGGACCCTTTCAAGCCAAGACCCCGCGGTCCTGAAAATATGGAGCGGGCGATGAGATTCGAACTCACGACCCTAACCTTGGCAAGGTTATGCTCTACCCCTGAGCTACGCCCGCTCACATGACCTGCAAAGGGCTGCCCCCTCTCACAGATTCGAGGGTGTTATTGCGCAAAGCGATGAAGAATGCAATAGGGAGCTTTGAGGAAACTGCTGCTAATGCTGTTTTTTATTCCTGCAAACATATCCAGACCGTGAAGAAAACCATGCCTGCTACACCTGAAGATCTCTTCGCCCGGCTTGAAAGCCTCTCGATCAGGGTCAAGACCTATCACCATCCACCCCTGTTCACCGTGGAGGATTCGCAAAAACTGCGCGGTGATATCCCCGGCGCCCATTGCAAGAACCTGTTCTTAAAAGACAAGAAGGGCGCATTGTGGCTGATTGTCACCCTTGAAGATACGCCGGTAAACCTGAAAACCCTGCACAAGCGCATTGGCGCGGCGCATTTGTCTTTTGCAAAACCCGAGTTATTAATGCAGGTTCTGGGCGTTACTCCCGGCTCCGTTTCTCCCTTCGCGCTTATCAACGACACCAAAGCCCAGGTCAATGTCATCCTTGATTCGCACATGATGGACGGGGAAATATTGAATTATCACCCCCTGACCAACGAGATGACTTCAACGATCACGAACCGGGATCTTCTCAAGTTTATCCGCGCCTGCGGCTTTGAACCTGCGCATCTTGAAGTTGCCGCCGAAGATCATTAGTTTAGAACCTGATAATATTTCTCAAAAACGCCGCTGATCCGGGCGTTCCGAACAAGGGTAATGACAATGAACGAGATGCCGCCTGCCGCCCCAGCCCAAATGCCTGAACTGGTCAAGGAAAGCACTGACGCCAAGTTCAAGCCCGATGTAATGGATGCGTCTCATGAGGCGCTGGTCCTGGTAGATTTCTGGGCGCCCTGGTGCGCCCCGTGCCGTCAGCTTGGCCCGGCTCTTGAAAAAGTCATTGGCGAGCAGGGCGGAAGCGTTCGTTTGGTCAAGATCAATATTGATGAAAACCAGGCCATTGCCGGGCAGCTTGGCGTGCAATCCATTCCCGCCGTTTTCGCCTTCAGGGATGGCAAGCCCGTGGATGGCTTCATGGGCGCGCTGCCCGAGAGCGAGATCCGCAAATTCATCGAGAAAAACGGCGGCGCGGGCAATCCGCAAACAAAAGCCGCGTTGGAAGAGGCCGTTGCTGCGCTGCAAGCCGGGGATGCGGAAAAAGCCGGTGCGCTCTACTCTGCCATCGTGCAGCAAAATCCAGAAGATCTTGCCGCCATTCTTGGGCTGGCCCGCTCGGTGCTGGCGCTTGATGACCTGGAGGGCGCCGCCAGGGCGCTGGAGCTGGTGCCGGCGGCAAAACAGAACGACCCGGAGGTCTTAAGCCTGAAAGCTGAAATTGAACTGGCCGGGCAATCTGCCGATACCGGTGACATTGATGCCCTGAAAGCGGCCCTGGAGGTAAATCCCGGCGATCATGCCGCCCGGCTGGATCTGGCTATCGCGCAAGGGAGCGCCGGACAGCGCGAAGAGGCGCTGGAGAGTCTGCTGGAGATTATCCGGCGGGACCGGGAATGGAACGAGGAGGCCGCCCGCAAGCAACTCCTGAAATTCTTCGACGCCTGGGGCGCAACCGATCCGGTGGTTACCAAAGGACGGCGCAAACTCTCAACCTTGCTGTTTTCCTGAAAACTCAAAAACCGGAACAGATGAGCGTAAGACCCGGCAAAAACGGAGGCCAAAATCATGAGCAAAGAAAAAAACGATAAAGACAATCCTGACACCATTGATCCGAAACTGCTCGAATTGCTGGTTTGTCCCCTAACCCGCGGTCCGCTTGAATATGACCGGAAAGCCAACGAGCTGATTAGCCGCGCCGCCAAGCTCGCTTATCCAATCCGCGATGGTATTCCCATCATGCTGGCCGATGAAGCCCGCCCCCTGACCGAACCGGACTGACCCGGACAAGCCCCTGGAAACACGCTGAATTTCGATTTATGACACAAGGAAACCCCTTTATGAACACAACGCCGCAATCCTCAAACGATCCCTGGCCCACCGAGATCAAATCCCTTGATGAAGGCAAAACCCTTCAGGTAAGTTTTGACACCGGCGATAATTTCGAGTTTTC
>CAZHLV010000172.1:0-7608 GCA_964533415.1 uncultured Hyphomicrobiales bacterium | reverse complement strand
CGTCGGGATCATTGTCGGCCTCGTTGCCGGTTTCCTCGGCGGCTGGGTGGACACCATCATCATGCGCACCATGGATATCATCCTCTCCTTCCCCAGCCTGCTCCTGGCGCTGGCCCTGGTGGCCATCCTTGGCCCCAGCCTGACCAATGCCATGATCGCCATCGCCATCGTGCAGCAGCCCCATTATGTCCGCCTCACCCGCGCCGCAGTGCTTGGCGAAAAGGGCAAGGATTATGTCACCGCCGCCCGGGTTGCCGGTGTCGGCCCCTTGCGGTTGATGTTTGTCACCATATTGCCAAACTGCCTTGCCCCGCTCATCGTGCAGGCTGCCCTGTCCTTTTCAACCGCCATTCTGGACGCCGCGGCTTTGGGATTTCTCGGCATGGGCGCCCAACCGCCAACCCCCGAATGGGGCACCATGCTGGCCGAGGCACGCGAGTTTATCCTGCGCGCCTGGTGGGTCGTCACCCTGCCCGGCGTTGCCATCCTGGTTACCGTGCTGGCCATTAATCTCATGGGCGACGGGCTGCGCGATGCCCTTGATCCCAAGCTGAAGAGGTCATGACATGACCTTGCTGAATATCAAGAATCTCACCGTCGAGTTTGCCACCGCCCACGGCGCCTTCCGGGCCGTCGATTCATGTGACTTCAAAATCGATGAATCAGAAGTGCTCGCCATTGTCGGCGAATCCGGCTCGGGAAAATCCGTCTCCATGCTCGCTCTCATGGGGCTTTTACCCTGGACGGCCACGATTAGCGCCGACAAGATGGAGTTTGAAGGCCGCGATATCCTGAACCTGCCCGACCACGCACGCCGCAAGATTATCGGCAAGGATATCGCCATGATCTTTCAAGAGCCCATGTCGAGCCTGAACCCGTGTTTTACCGTCGGCTACCAGCTTGGCGAAGCCTTGAAAACCCATCTCAACATGGGCCGGGCCGAGCGCAAGGCGCGCGCCGCCGAGCTTTTGGGCCAGGTCGGCATTCCCGCCCCGGCAAAACGCCTCAGCGCCTTCCCGCACCAGCTTTCGGGCGGCATGAACCAGCGCGTCATGATCGCCATGGCCATTGCCTGCAAGCCCAAGCTGCTGATTGCCGATGAACCCACCACGGCGCTCGACGTGACCATTCAGGCGCAAATTCTGGAACTTCTTCTTCAGCTTCAAAAGGAAACCGGCATGGCATTGGTCCTCATCACCCATGACATGGGCGTGGTCGCTGAAACCGCCGAGCGCGTCTCGGTGCAATATGCCGGACAAAAGGTTGAGGAACAACCGGTCCTGGACCTGTTCAACGCCCCGAACCACCCCTATACCGCCGCGCTTCTTGCCGCGCTGCCCGAGCGCGCTACAGGGCGCATTCTGCCCTCGATTCCCGGCGTGGTGCCGGGCCAGTTCGACCAACCCAGGGGCTGCCTGTTTTCACCCCGCTGCCGTTACGCCGATGCCCTTTGCAAGTCCGAGGCCCCCATGCGCGCGCTCAACACCCCCGGCGGCGCCTTGTGCCATTACCCGCTGATTGACGGTAAACCCGCAGGACACGAGGAAGCATCATGAACGCCCCGCCGGTTCTGACTGCCAATGATCTGACCCGCCACTACCCGGTCAATCAGGGAATATTCAAACCGCCCGCCCTTCTCAAGGCGCTGGACGGTGCAAGTTTCACGCTCACAAGGGGTAAAACCCTCGCCGTCGTTGGAGAAAGCGGTTGCGGAAAATCCACCCTTGCCCGCCTGGTGACCATGATCGAGTTGCCCACATCCGGCACCCTTGAAATTTCCGGCTCAAAACTGGACGGCGCCAACACATCCACATTGGCAAGGCTAAGACCTACTGTCCAGATTGTCTTTCAGGACCCCTATGGATCTCTCAATCCACGCCAGCGCGTGGGAGCCGCACTTGAAGAACCCTTGCTGGTCAACACCCGCTTAAGCGCGGCAGAGCGCCGCCAAAAAGCCACGGAAGTGATGGACAGTGTCGGCTTGCGGCCCGAACATTATGATCGTTACCCGCACATGTTCTCCGGAGGCCAGCGCCAGCGCATCGCCATTGCCCGCGCCTTGATGCTGGAGCCGGATATTCTGGTGCTTGATGAACCGGTCTCCGCCCTTGACCTGTCCATCCAGGCCCAGGTTCTGAACCTGCTCACCGAGTTACAGGACCGGATGAACCTGGCCTATCTGTTCATCAGCCATGATTTATCCGTCGTGCGCTATATCGCCGATGAGATCATGGTCATGTACCTGGGCCGGCCGGTTGAGCAAGGCCCGGCGCAAATCGTTTTCAAAACCCCGAAACACCCCTACACGCAGGCCCTGCTTTCCGCCACCCCGGTTGCCGATCCAGAGCGGAAAAAACAGCGCATCTTGCTCAAGGGCGAGTTGCCCTCCCCCATAGACCCACCCAGTGGATGCACATTTCACCCGCGCTGCCCGCTGGTTACCGATCAGTGCCGAACAACAGCGCCATCACTGAAAATGGCAGACGAACGCTTGATCGCCTGCCATGCTGTAAACAACGGCCAGATATCTCCTGATGCATGATCTTTTAACTTACCCTGCACCATGTCAGTGCCGGGCAAGCATGAAAGATCTTCAGGCAGCCTGAACATCCGAGAGGAACTTGTCCACCTGCCGGCGCATGTTGTCAGATTGTACGGCAAGCTCGCTGGCCGCCATCTTGACCTGTGAGGAAACCTGCCCAACCTCACCAGCCGCTTCACTCAAACCGGAAACATTCTCATTCACATGCGAAGTGCCTTCAGAGGCCTGGTGCACGGAATTGGCTATCTCCTGCGTGGCCATGCGCTGCTCATCAAGAGCATGGGATATGGCTTGCGAACCCTCCGACAGTTCCCCGATAATCTCACGGATACCGCTGATGGAATCGGCAGCCGTGGTCACGGCTGTCTGCAACTGGGAAATCTGGTCGGAAATCTGTTCGGTCGCCTTGCTGGTCTGGGAAGCCAGCCCCTTCACTTCCGAGGCCACAACCGCAAAGCCTTTTCCGGCGTCTCCTGCCCGCGCCGCCTCAATCGTGGCATTGAGCGCCAGCAGATTGGTCTGTTCCGCAATATCGGTAATCAGGGTGGTCACTTCGGAAATTCCCCGGCTGGCTTCAAGTGCAGCTTCAACCTGCGAGGTTGTTTTCTCGGCTTCCTGAACAGCCGTTTCCGCAACGGTTGCAGATTGACCCACCTGGGCGGCAATTGAATCCACGGTAACCGAAAGCTCTTCTGTCGCGGCGCTGACAGATTGGACATTCGCCGCCGCCTGTCCGGAGGCTTCCGAGACAGTTGAAGCCTGCGAGGCTGTTTCTTCCGCCACCGCCGCCATGGTTTGCGATGAGGCATCAAGCTCGGTCATGGCCGTCGCCAGGGCGCTCAAAACATCGCTGACATCCTTGTCGAAACCAGCCACAAGCTCGCCCAGACGGATTCCGCGGGCGTTGCGGGCCTCGGCTGCCTTGATCTGTTCTTCCGACAAGTGCTGCGCCTTAATCATGCTATCCTTGAAGACGAGAACCGCCCGCGCCATATCGCCAATTTCATCCTTGTTCCCGGTCGCCGGAACTTCGGCATCCATTTCACCATCGGCCAGTTTACGCATCTGCCCGGCCATGCGCATGATCGGTCCGGCTATCGACCTGCTGACACCAACAACAAGCAGCCCGGAAAGCACGAGCACCAGGGCGGCAATCCCGGCCATGATCTCGAATGCCAATCCCGCCTTGGCAGCTACACTTGCCCCCATGGCCACCAGATTCGCTGAAATCCTGTCTTCAACAGTTTTCAGACGGTTGATCTTTTTGGTGACCGTGTCAAACCAGTGTACCCCGCTGATTTTCGAAATATCTTCATCGAAATACACGTTACGAATTGCCAGCTTCCGCATATCTTCGACATCCTGCACCTCTTTGGCTGACATTTCCTTGTTATAAAAAGCAACAAGTTCAGGAGGTGACAGAAGGTTGAAATTCGACAGATAAGCCTTCTGCTCGGCAATCAACGAAACAAACTTCTTATGAACATTGGCCGCGAACTTGCCTTTTGAAAACCCGTTGGCGCCCATGGCGCGTTCAATTCCGGCGCGCTCCTTGGCCAGCAAAAAGTTGGTATAGCCACTGATAGCATTGGTAACCTTGGCATCGGGGCTGAGCAACGCCATGTAGGAAACCACATCGAGCAAAGAAGAAATGGTGCCACTGTAGTATTTGGCCATATCGCCAACACTCACGCTCAACCCGCTAACCTTGGCCCGTCTATTTCCCAACTCCCTCAGGTTCCCCGCAGCTTTCAGCATCAGGTTTTCAAAGGCTTTTCCGTATTCGCGAACATTAAATGTTTTGGATTTCTCTATAAAATTCTGGTATATTTCATCTGTCAACATCCGTTGATCCGCGAGTTTTTTAACAAACCCGCCTTTGCCCTTGCTCCCGATAAAGCCAGCCGAATTCCCACGCTCTTTTTGCAGCTCATGCACCAGGTTTGTTATTGAGGGAGAAAAACGCGCCAGACGGTCCAGTTTTTCCATCTGGGACACAACGTTCCACTGCCCCGCCAGCATGTAACCGCTAAACCCGATAACAGCCAGCACAGGCGCCAGCATAGCCAACACAATACGCAGGCTAATTTTTAAATCCGAAAACCTGAAACCGAACATATTCCATGACCTTTCTTGGACAACCCCCTTGATCCAGGTCAAGACCTTGACTGAAAATAGTAAACACAAGTTGAATATCAGACATTTAAATTGCAATTTACGGTTGATTTTTTTCAAGTTAACCCCCAAGCGCTAAAATGAAAAAGTTTCTCCTTGGAGCCGCTCATTACAGGCAACCCGGTAAATTTAAATAAATTCAATTAGTTAACATGATACCCCTTGTTTGTCCTTCACGAGAGTTCACCGTCAGACCAATTCAGAGCAAAGCAAACACAACCTGGATTTGTATTTGCATTCGCAGCCGCAAAACAAAGACCGTTCCTGTTCCGGAAAACAGAAACGGTCCCACAAGCCTGATTTTGCTCCCCCAGGATTCTCCACCTGGATTTTATTACCTGTCTATGGAGTTGACATATTTTCAGGAACGGTCTTTTCCCGCTTGGTCATCAGCTTGTTGAGAGCGCTCACATAAGCGCGCGCCGAGGCCGCCAGCGTATCGGTATCCGCCGCCCGCCCGGTCACGGTTTTCCCCTCTTCTTCCAGCCGCACACTCACCTCGGCCTGGGCATCCGTACCTTCTGTCACGGCGCTTACCTGATAGAGCGGCAAGCTGGCCTCGTGGGGCACAATTGCCTTGATCGCGTTAAAGGTCGCATCCACCGGCCCATCCCCGGTGCATTCCCGGGTTTCATGACGACCATCAACATCCAGAGTAATGGTTGCCTTTTGCGGTCCGCCCGTACCGGCAATAACGGTCAGGGCAACAACCTTGATCCGGTCATCGACCGTGGCCACCTCGCTGTCCACCAGCGCTTCAATATCCTCATCGAACACATTCTTTTTGCGATCCGCCAGCGCCTTGAAGCTGCGGAATGCATCCTGAAAGGCATTATCGCCCAGCTCGTAGCCCATGGATTTGAGCTTTTCACGAAACGCATGACGCCCCGAATGTTTTCCCATCACCAGCGCGGATTCTTTCAGTCCCACCGATTCCGGCGTCATGATTTCATAGGTTTCGACATTCTTCAGCATACCGTCCTGGTGAATGCCCGATTCATGGGCAAAGGCATTCTTGCCGACAATCGCCTTGTTGTACTGCACTGGAAAAGCGGTAACCGCCGAGACCAGTTTTGAAGCCCGGGTTATCATGGCCGCATTAATGCCGGTTTCATAGGGCAACAGGTCATTGCGGGTCTTGATCGCCATGACGATTTCTTCCAGCGCCGCATTGCCGGCCCGCTCGCCCAGCCCGTTGATGGTGCACTCGATCTGCCGCGCCCCGGCCCGCACCCCGGCCAGCGAATTGGCCACCGCCATCCCCAGATCATTATGGCAATGGGTGGAGATAACCGCCTTGTCGATATTGGGCACCCGGTTCCGAATCATGGTGATGAGATCAAAAAACTCTTCCGGCATGGTATAGCCCACCGTGTCGGGCACATTGATTGTTGTTGCCCCGGCCCTGATCGCCGTTTCAATACAGGCGCACAAAAAATCATGCTCGGTGCGGGTGGCGTCCTCGGGCGACCATTCCACGTCATCGGTATATTGCCGCGCCCGCGTCACGCTCGTGCCCACCGCGGCGCGCACATCCTCGGGCTGCATCTGCAACTTGTGCTTCATATGCACAGGTGACGTGGAAATAAAGGTATGAATGCGCGGTCGCCGGGCATGTTTCAGAGCCTCTGAAGCCCGGTCAATATCCTTGTTTCCGGCCCGCGCCAGACCGCAAACCACGGCCTGTTTCGCGGTTCTCGCCACTTCGCGAACCGCTTCAAAATCACCATCCGAAGCGATCGGAAACCCCGCCTCGATGATATCCACTCCCATATCATCGAGAACTTCAGCCACCTGGATCTTTTCATCCAGCGTCATGGACGCCCCCGGCGACTGCTCACCATCGCGCAAGGTGGTGTCAAATATGAAAACGTGATTGTCTGAACTTTGTGAGGTCATAAGATTTGTCCTTATCCGGCGCCGCAAGGATAACACCCACGGCAAATAACGCTGATACTGTTTTGGTATTCAACTCCCCTGAACACGCGGCCGCCTGATAAACCAACGGCCAGCCTCCGCTCAGGGGCTGATAAGGAGCAGTCCAGGACCATAAGCCGCAAGAAGCGCGCCGCGCCCCGCGTCAATATGTGCATATGTCCCAACTGGTTTCATAAAACGCCTTATACGATGCCCCGCCATTTCGGGCAAGTCCGATTTAAAACAGCTCAGATTAATTCTTTGTTACTCACCCCGCCCCGTGAAGGCGAAAATTATCTTCACGTTGGCCCATTCAGCTTTGCTGTCAGCCCTTCACGGCGCAGATTTCCCTCAAAATCGGGGATATTTGAAACATTATTGCCTATTTTGCATCAGCTCTTTTTCGGTTGCGTCAGGTAGGATTTTATCCTACCGTCCATGAGAACAAAGAGAAAATATGGAATGGATATGGTCAAAAAACTTAGCATAACCCTGCCAACTGACATGGTGCATATCATCAAGGACAAAGTCGGGACTGGCCATTATGCCTCTACAAGTGAGGTATTACGCGAAGCCATGCGCGCATGGCTTCGGCAAGAAGAAGAACACGAAATTCGCATGGCCGCAATTCAGGCGCGGATTGACCGCTCATTAAATGACCCTCGGCCTAGCCTGTCTTCTGACGAAGTGCAGGGGCGGCTTGAAACGCTCTATAAAAAACATTCATAAGCCACAATTTATAATGAAACGCTTGCCCGTTATCTATCGACCCGAAGCCGTTGCAGATTTGGAAGAAATCTTCCGCTATATCCTGAACAAGAGCCGGGACCATATAACCGCCAAGCGGTTCACAAACAGGATAAAAGCTCGCTGTGATAAAGTCGGTGATGCACCAAATGGCGGCGCGCCGCGACCTGACCTGGGAACGGATTTGCGGCTGGTGCCATTCGAAAAATCTGCTGTAATCCTGTATC
>CAZHLV010000171.1:0-11975 GCA_964533415.1 uncultured Hyphomicrobiales bacterium | reverse complement strand
AGTGCGCAATATCACCAATCATTCGGCGCAGATCGCGGTGCTGCAACCGCGCAGTGCGGCGCTCGCGGCTTGGCGGGCGGACCTTACCGGCTTTATTACGCTTTTTGCTCTTTCCGGGTTGACGCTGGCGCTGATGACCGGGGCATTTTTCTGGCAAACCGGGCGTACCGCACAGGCGGAAAACACTCTCAAGACCACGTCGAGGAAACTCAACAAGGCGCTGGTGCGCGGGCGCTGCGGCCTGTGGGACTGGGATCTTTCACGCGGACAGGTCTATTGGTCCAGCTCGATGTTTGACATTCTGGGCCTGCCCTTGCAGGAGCGTTTGCTCTCGTTTGGCGAGATCAATGCCTTGACGCACCCTGATGACGCGGACCTTTATGAGCTTGCGGAAAAACTGGCGGAAGGTTCAACCGCGCAGGTGGATATGGAGTTTCGCATGCGCCACGCCGAGGGGCATTGGGTATGGCTCAGGGCGCGGGCGGAAATCACCCGCTCGCAAACCGATATCGGACCGCATCTTGTGGGAATCCTGGTGGATATCACGGAACAGAAGCTTCTGGCCGAGATGACGGAACAGGCCGATATGCGGCTTCATGACGCCATTGAAAATATTTCCGAAACCTTTGTTTTATGGAACAAGCATAACCGGCTGGTGATGTGTAACAGCAAGTACCTGCAATTTTACGAACTCTCGCCCCAGATCGCCAAGCCCGGGGCGCGGTATGAAGATGTGCTGTGCCATGCCCGCGAACCCAAGGTGCGCACCAGCATCGAGGTGGAAAGCGAAACCGAGAGCGGGGCGGCAAGTTTTGAAGCCCTGCTTGAAGACGGGCGCTGGCTGCATATCAACGAGCGGCGCATGTCCGATGGCAGCTTTGTCAGTATCGGCACCGATATCACGTCATTGAAGCGCCATGAAGAAAAGCTGCTGGACAATGAACGCCAGCTTATCGGCACGGTAAAGGACCTGGAAGATTCGCGCCGGACGCTGGAAAAACAGACCCAGCAACTGGCCGAGCTTGCCGACTCCCTGGCGGTAGAAAAAACCCGGGCAGAGGCGGCAAACCGCTCAAAATCCGAGTTCCTGGCCAATATGAGCCATGAATTGCGCACCCCGCTCAACGCCATTATCGGCTTTTCGGAAATGATGAAATCGAGCATGTTCGGCAAGCTTGGACATCCCAAATATAACGAATATGCAGCGGATATATTCGAGAGCGGGCATTTCCTGCTTGAGGTGATCGATGATATTCTGGACATGTCAAAAATCGAGGCCGGACGGTTCGATGTTTCCATGGAGACGCTTAACCTGAATCACCTGGTCAAAGATGCCCTGAAGATCATCCACCCGCGCGCCTGCGAGGAAAACATCCATATCATCAACAAGCTGGAATCAGACATCCAGGTGCGTTGCGACAAGCGGGCGATCAAACAGGTTCTGCTCAACCTGTTTTCCAACGCTATCAAGTTTACCGATCCGGGCGGGCGCATCCGCATCACGGCCAAGTGCGATGACAGCCACTGCCGGATTCGCATCGCCGATACCGGGATCGGCATCCCGAAAAGCGAGTTGCAGCGGCTGGGCCAGCCCTTTGCCCAGGTGGAAAGCCAGATGACCAAGAGCCGCGGCGGAAGCGGGCTGGGCCTGGCCATCTCGCGCTCACTGGTTGACCTGCATGGTGGTGATTTCACCATCGAGAGCGAAGAAGGCGTTGGAACACAGGTATATTTCTCCTTGCCGCGGGCATGATCTCGCTCGCGGCTATGCCTCGCTGACGCTCGGGCCTGCGCGGGCGCGGGGCGGGGCGCAAAGGCAAATTCGGGGTTTTTTCTTGCCATTTGCGGCGGGATGGGGGGTTAAAAATGCTTTTGCCAAAATGCCCGGCGGGGGCGGGGGCGGCGGTCCTTGTGCTTGAGGAGGTTTTTGGCAAACATCTGGCGTTCAGCCTTGGTCAGGGCATTCAGGAAATCCCCGCGCATACGCATGACCGTTTCATATCCTTGCGCTTCAGCCTGCTGCATTTTTACCAGTTCGGCCTTGTAGGCCGCCATGTCTAACTTGTCCTGCGCCATTTGCCGGGCAAGGCTCGCGCGGGCCTTTGCGATCTTGCGCCGGTGCTCGCGCAACTCCATGCGGTGCATACGGAAAATTTCCCGCAAGGCGCGGCGGCGCTGGGGGGGGAGCTTGCGCATCATGCGGCGGCCTTCCATGAGCATCACCCCCGGAGCGCCGAGACCGCGCGAGGGGCCAAAGGCCGGACCAAAGGCAAAACGCGCCCCGATGGCGCCAAAGATCAGCAGGTTGAGCGCCAGCGAGATCACCAAGATGACCTTCATCCAGCGCGGCGCCTTGCGGGCTGGTTCCACCTGGTTTTCAACACTCATAACAAATCCTCCTCGGCGCTGATCCCGCTTACGTAATAAGATGATACCTGATTGCCCATATCCAGACCGGCAGCTTCCAGCGGCGCATCGACAAGGCTTGTCGCGTACCCCCCTGCCCCGACCCAGATGCCAACCAGCAAGGAAGCAGCCAGTACAGCGGCCACGCCCCAGCGCCCGGCCCTGTCTTGCGCAGGCGCGGCGCGGCGGGGAAAGGAAATGAGGTTGTCGCCAGCAGGCCGCGCCGCGACATCATCAATGCTGCCCAGTATTCTCGATTCAAGCTCGCGGATTCCTTCAACCGGCGGGGCGGTGTCAAGAAGCTGCTCAAGGGCCCTGGCCTCGTGCAAAAGCGCCCGGGCTTCGGGGTTGGCGCGGATGAGGGCTTGCAGGGCGGCGCGGTCATCATCGGGCCAGCGCCGGGGAGCAGCGCCGCAGCTTTCCAGGGTTTGCGCCAGTTTTTTCAAGCTCTTGCCATGCTCGTTCATTTCATCCACCTTGTCCCTTCCTACGTCTCATGAAGAAGGGCCTTTACATCTTTTGCCAAAGCGGTTTTCAAGTGGCGGCGGGCGCGCGCCAGCAAGGATTCCATGGCCTCGACACTGACCTGCATGATCTGCGCGCCCTCCTTGTTGGAATAGCCCTGGTAATGGCACAAGACAATGGCCAGCCGTTGCCGCTCGGGGAGGTTTTGCAGGGCCTGGTTGACCAGTCTGGCCCTCTCCGCATCCAGCGTCGCGCCAAGGGGGCCAGGAGCAGGATCTGCCGGTTCGGCCTGATCGTCCAGGGCAAGAGGCTTGCGGCGGCGGATCTTGTCAATGCAGGCATTCGCGCTCACCCGGACGAGCCAGGTTGAAAACCGCGCCCGGCCCGGTTGCCACGAATGTGGCGATTGCCAGAGTTTCAGGAACACGTCCTGCGCCATGTCCTCGGCCTCGCCCCTGTCGCCAAGCATCCGCAGCCCGACCCCCTGCACCTTCTCAAGATACCGCTCCAGCAGCATGGCAAATGCCGCCTTGTCCGCCCCGGCAATGCGGCGAAGAAGCTCTTCATCGGTAAGGGCTTCGGGCTGCATTCTGGCGTCTACCTCCTGCCGGCCGGGCCAGCCCTGAACAAATTGTGCCGGGAGCGCACACACTCCCGGCGGGTGCCCCAAACCTCTTTACCAGGCGCCGCCCGGTCCGCGACGGCCGCCACCGCCAAACCAGCGCGATCCTCTATGGCGCATGAAGCCCCTGGCGCGCGCACCCACGGCCTGAATTTCCTCACGCGTAACCTTGCCGTCCTTGTCAAGATCGGCCATGTCAAAGCGCCGCATACCCGGCTTGTCGAACTCTTCCCGGGAGACTTTTCCATCGCCATTGGCATCAAGACGGCCCAGCAACATGTAACGCATCCGGATACGCATCCGATTGAGCCTGTCTTCAAGGCCTTTATCAATCTCGGCGCTATCCACGATGCCATCCTTGTTGGCGTCAAATTTGGCAAACATGGCCGATTTGACTGCCTGCGCTTCCTCGCGGGTGATTATACCATCCTTGTTGGCGTCGGCTTTCTGGAAAAACCGCCGGGCAAAAAAGGGCGCGATCATGGCAGAACGACGCAACATGGGGCCGCGCATCATGGGGCCACCCATGCCGGGACCATACATCATCGGGCCGGAACCACCGGGACCGCCGCTGAACGCCAAGGCGAGCGTACCGGTTCCCAGCACGATTGCCGTTGCCAGAATGGTTGTGGTTGTTTTTTTCATCTTAACTCTTCCTTCAATGTTGAAAGGGGAACCCATTTTGCCGGGTCATGATCCTTTAACGTTGCGAAGCGGGAAAAACCGTCGCTATTTCCGGTGCGCCGTCATTTCGATAATTTCACGGAACAATTCATAAATGGCGGCCTGGGAATCGCGAAGCTGGGCTTCCAGCACGTTCAGATCGGGGGCCTGAGCAGCGCGGAGCAGCAGCAGCTTCAGCCCTTCCGGCGCGGTTTCAGGGTCAAACGGACCGTTCAGGCACAAGCGCAATATCTGGGTTATGGAGGCGTAAAGATAAACCGCCTCGATCATTGGCAGGGCGGCCTTTTGCGGCAGCAGGCCGCGCGCCGCCAGACGAGAGATGGCCTCTTGCGTATTGCTGGCCAGAATATCGGGGTGAGCATGGGCATGGATGAGCAGCAGGTACTGGACAATGAACTCCAAATCGACCAGCCCGCCCCTGACCTGCTTGATGTCCCAGACGCTTTTTGCGCCCTTGACCTCTTCGATGCGCGAACGCATGTCGAGCACGCCCCATGCGGTGACGACAGGATCACGGGGCTTGCACAAATCATCGTGGATGAGATCCCTTACGGCTGATTTGAGATGCCCGGAGCCGGCCACCGGGCGGGCGCGCACCAGCGCCAGTTTTTCCCATATCCAGGCGCTGGCATCCTGATAGGCGCGGTAGCTGGCAAGGCTGGTAGCCAGCGGGCCGGAGCGGCCCGAGGGACGAAGGCGCATGTCAACCTCATAAAGCGCGCCTTCAGCGGTGGGGACGGTCAGGGCACTGATGAGTTTCTGGGTCAGGCGGGCATAATAGGCTTTCACGCTCAAAGGCCGCGCACCGTCTGATTGTGTGCAACTTTCATCAAAGTCATAGACCAGCACCAGGTCAAGATCGGAATTGGCGCTCATTTCTTCGCCGCCCAGCTTGCCCATGGCCAGAACGCTCACCGCGCCGCCGCGGATTTTCCCGTGGCGCGCCTGAAAGCTCGCCTCGACATTTTCCAGCAGGACGGAAATACAGGCCGAGGCAAGGGCGGCATAAGATGTGCCGGCCTCGGCAGCTTCCAGGGTGCCCGAGAGCAGGCGCACGCCAATGCGGAACCTGTGTTCCTGGCCAAAGACCCGCGCTGCATCAAGGTAATCTTCCGGGGTTGCCGCCTGCCCGATGCGCTTGCGGAGCGCTTTTTCATATTCATCTGCATCGGGCAATCGGGTAAAAAAATCCGGGTCGATCACCGCTTCAAGGGTGCGCGGGCGGTGCGAGAGCAAGCCGGCCAGGCGCGGCGAGGTGCCCATGATGTCGCCCAGCAGGCGCAGCAATTCAGGCTGGGCGCTGAGCAGGGAGAAAAGCTGCACTCCGCCGGGCAGGCGCGACAAGAACCGGTCAAAGGCGGTGAAGGCCGCGCCGGGGTCAGCGGTTTTGGAAAACACGTCCAGCAGGAAGGGGGTGATTTCGGTAAGGCGCTCGCGGGCCTTTTCGCTGCGCATGGCGGGAAAGCGCCCGGCATGCCACTGGCGGATCTGGCGCGAGACAAATCCAGGGTCCGGGTACCCCATGCGGCGCAGGGTTTGCAGCGTGTCCGGGTCATCCTCGCTACCGACAAAAACCAGCGAGCCTTGTTCGGCGGCCAGTTCCGGGACCTCCTCGAACAGGGCGGCGTAGTGGCGCTGGACATTTTCAAGATGGGTCATGAGGGTAGCGGAGAATTCCCGCGCATTATCATAACCGCAAAAGGCGGCCAGCGTGGCAAGGCCATCTTCATCACCGGGCATTTTATGGGTTTGTTCATCGCGCTGCATCTGGATGCGGTGTTCCACATGGCGCAGAAAAATATAAGCCTCGGCAAGCTCGGCCCTTGTCTCCTCCTCGATCCATCTTGTGCGGGCCAGCGCTTCAAGCGCATCAAGGGTGCGGATCTGGCGCAATTCGGGCTGGCGCCCGCCGGCGATCAGTTGCTGGGTCTGGACAAAAAACTCGATCTCGCGAATGCCGCCGCGCCCCAGCTTGAGATTGTGATCCAGAACCGCGATCTGGCCAAACCCCTTATGGGCATTGATCTGGCGCTTCATGGCGTGGACATCCTTGATCGCGGCAAAGTCAAGATATTTGCGCCAGATAAAGGGTTGCAACTCCTCCAGGAAGGCCGCGCCAAGGGCAAGGTCGCCAGCCACGGGGCGGGCGCGGATCATGGCGGCGCGTTCCCAGTTCTGGCCGATGGTGAGATAATATTGCGCAGCCGCTGCAATGGAAATGGCCACTTGCGTGGCGCCGGGGTCTGGGCGCAGACGCAAATCGGTGCGAAAGACATAGCCATCGCGGGTGCGCTCACCCAGCAGCCGGACCAGCGTGCGGGTGATGCGGATAAAGACTTTCGCGGCATCGGCCCCCTCCCCCAGCGGGGCCGTATCTGGGTCGTAAAGCACGACCAGGTCGATATCCGACGAATAGTTCAACTCTTCGGCCCCGAGCTTGCCCATGGCCAGCACCGTGTAACCGCAGGATTTTGCCGGATCGTCTTGCGCGCCAATTTTGAGGTTCCCCTTGGCCGCTTCTTGCCGGAGCAGCCAGCGCACCGCCGCCTGCACCAGCGCATCGGCCAGATCCGAGAGCTGCCGGGCGGCCTCCAGAACCGTCCAATAGCCGGAGATATCACCCAGCGCCACCACAAGCGCGGCTTTGCCCTTGGCGCGGCGCAGCACGGACTGAACGGCGCTTTCATCATCCAGATCCTGCAATTCTGACCCGGCCTGCTGCATGATTTCGCGCATCAGGGTTTCGGGGTTCTGGGTCAGGCAGCGATGGAAGAATTCTATATTTCTGGAAATCAAGGAAAACAGATAGGGCGAGGAAGCCGCCAGAAGCAGGAGCAAACCGCGAACCGGTTCATGGCTTCGGGCAAGCTCACGCAGTTCGCCCGCTTCATCGTGCGCCAGCAGATCGCGGCATTTTTCTTCAGCTGCACCGCGTTCCGGCGGTGCGGGCAGAGCTTTGAGAGAGGCTATCAGCGATGGGCTCATCATTTTTCCCGCCGGGGATTATTCGGCCAGCAACTTGCGAATCAGGTCACGCGCCGCCTTCACGTCGAAGCGGCCGAATTTCTGGAACCTTATGACGCCCTTCTTGTCGATGATGGCGATTTCCGGCGTGCCTTTCGTCTTGTAGCGCCGCATGGTTTCAGGCATCCACTGGTTATTCCGGTGCCGGTCAACGCCCACGGGGTGGTTCATCTTGATCTTCCTGATGAATTTTTCCAGCCGCGTGTTGGTCTGGATCTGGTGTACTTCAAAGACCGTATGGATGCTGAGGATGACCAGATCCCCGGCAGCAATCTCGGAGCTGAAGCGGTGTTCCCAGCCCTTGATGACGGGAATGGAGAACTTGCGGCAGCCCTGACAGACCATCTGGAAAAAGTCGATCACCACGACCTTGCCCCGCAAATCCTCCACCTTGAGCGGTTTGGAGTTGAACCATTTTTCGATGTCCCAGGCCGGAGCCGGTTGGCCCGGCGCGGCCTGAAGGGGAGCGCCGGTCAGCAATAACGGCAGCAAAAAAACGGCCAGTTTTTTCATGGATTCGCCTTGTTTTGCCTTATGATCTGGCCCGGGCAAAGAAAACACCCAATTGTTCGCCGCCCATGGAATAGGTCTTGGGATCGCTCATATCGGCAATCCTGGCCCAGTTCTGCTTTACCG
Source organism: uncultured Hyphomicrobiales bacterium (assembly GCA_964533415.1). Lineage (GTDB taxonomy): Bacteria > Pseudomonadota > Alphaproteobacteria > Rhizobiales > BM303 > BM303. Next base: position 4,138 of record CAZHLV010000171.1, on the reverse strand, counting down.
CTTCGGGCGAGACTTCATCGGGCTCCAGGGTTACGCCCTGGGATTCCATGATCTGCGCCTTGGTGAAGGTGCCGCCGCCAGCGCACAGGATGACCCCGTTTGGCGCACTTTCAGAGCACAGGAACAAGGCCCCGGCGGAAACCTGCTCAGGCTTCATGCGCCCCTCGGTTTCGGGCGGGTAAAGGCTTGCGGTCGAGCGGGTATAGGCTACCGGCGCGAGCGCATTGCAACGGATATTGTATTTTTGCCCTTCCAGCTTCAGGGTATTGATGAGCCCGACAACGCCCAGCTTGGCGGCGCTGTAATGGGCCTGTCCCGAGGTGCCGTAAAGCCCGCTGGCCGAAGTGGTGACCAGAATGCGGCCATAGGCCTGGCGCTTCATGATCGGCCAGACGGCGCGGGAGAGCCTGATGGTGCCGGTAAGGTGCACATCGGTCACCGGCAGGCATTCCTTGATGGTAAGATTGAGAAAATTCACATCACGCATGAAACCGGCATTATTCACCAAGATATCAATACGGCCATATTTGCCGGTAACCTGTTCGATCAACTCGAACACGGTATCACGCATGGTGACATCGGCGCTTGAGGCCATGGCGCTGCCGCCTTCGGCTTCAATTTCAGCCACCACATTATCGGCCCCGGCAAGATCGACCACCACGACATTGGCGCCGCGTTTTGCAAAATCAAGCGCATAGGTGCGGCCCAGACCGCTTCCCCCCCCGGTTATCAGTACAACCTTGTCCTTAAAACTGATCGTCATCTTTTCCCCCTTGTTCAAGTGAATTACAGCGACTCCACCTTTTCCCCCCAAAATGCCCGATAGTATTTTCGCTATTCATATCATAGTGTATCCTGACATGTAAAAACACTAGTACGTTTAAAGGCCAGCATGAAGATATTTGATGATCCCAAAGCTCCAAATCCGCGGCGCGTGCGGATTTTCCTTGCGGAAAAAGGGATAAAGATGGATTTTGAGCATGTGGAATTCATGAGAGCGGAGCATAAAACCGCCAAATTCCTCAAGAAAAATCCAATGGCGCAATTGCCGGTGCTGGAAATGGATGATGGCCGCTACTTGAGCGAGACCGTGTCGATATGCCGCTATTTTGAAAGCCTTTTTCCTGACCCGCCCCTGATGGGACAACCGGGAGACGCGGTGGATATCGCCTTTACGGATATGTGGCAACGGCGCATGGAATTTAACATCTTCGCCCCCATTTCCGCCTGTTTCCGGCACTTGCACCCGGCCATGGCGGCTTTCCAGACCCCGCAGATCGAAGAATGGGGCAGAACGAGCGCCAAGCAGGCCAGGCAAGCGCTGGACTGGCTTGATGCGGAGCTCGGCGCCAGATCGTTTATTGCCGGTGAGCGTTTTACCATTGCCGACATTACGGCGCTCGTGGCAGTTGACTTTGCCAAGCCGGCACGAATAGAGGCGCTTGAGGGCCGGGCAAACCTGTCGCGCTGGCATGAGGCGGTTTCGGCCCGGCCCGGCGTACTCAAGGAGGCGGGATCATGAAATTGACAATAGCTGGTTGCGGCGATGCCTTTGGAACCGGTGGGCGGTTCAACACCTGTTTTCATGTTTCCGCCTCACCGGGGAATTTCCTTATCGATTGCGGCGCCTCTTCGCTGGTTGCCCTGGCCAGGCAGGCGCTTGATCCCAATGCCATTGACACGATCTTCATCACCCATCTGCACGGGGATCATTTCGGCGGCTTGCCGTTTTTCGTGTTGCAAGGCTGGTATGCAAGCGGGCGCGAAACAAAACTGACCATTGCCGGACCGGCAGGCATTGAAAAACGGGTCTGGGATACATTCGAACTTTTATTTCCCGGCGCAGCTTGCAAGAAATCCCGGTTCAAAATCGAGTTTGTTGAACTTCCGGCCAATGATACGCTGAGCATTAACGGGATCCGCGTCACCAGCTTTGCGGTGCGGCATTTTTCCGGCGCACCATCTTTAGCCTTGCGTTTTGAGACCGATGGCAAGGTGATTTCATTTTCCGGGGATACCGAATGGACCGACAAGCTCATCCCGGCCTCGGCGGAAGCGGATTTGTATTTGCAGGAATGCTACACTTTCACCAGCCATTACAAGTTTCATTCCAGCCATGCCGAGCTGGTTGAAAAGCTCAGCGCATCCACGGCAAAACGCATTATCCTGACCCATTTCAGCAACGAAATGCTGGATCACCGTGATGAAGCCAAGTGGGAATGCAGTTATGACGGCATGGTTATTGAGCTATAGAGCATTTCCGGTTTTGACCGTATCAAAACCGGGTTCTAATTCCTTGTTTTCACCGCACTTCTTATCGGAAAACCGGTTCCCACTTTTCCGGAAGTGCTTTAACTCTTTATTTTTGCCGCACTTCTTATCGGAAAACCGGTTCCCACTTTTCCGGAAGTGCTCTGGGGCAACGCGTGTCCAAGCGAACGCACTATCGTTGTTCCACCTCCTTGATGTCGATCGGCTTACCTGCATTCACGTAATTCCACTTGAACACGGGTTGATCTAGGACCAGAATCGGATGAAGCTGAAAGAAATCAGGCCCTGGGAATGGGTGATCGGCGTGGGTATTTTCCTGGTTCTCGTCAATTACGTGTTCTGGGGCTATTACATTGAGCGCACGGAAAAATTCATGCGCGCCGGGGCGGCCAACAGCATCATCTGGCGCAGTTTGAATGCCCGGGCTCTGGGTATTACCGGATCCCTGGAAAGCTTGAGTAATTCTGATCTTGGGATTCCGATCAATCCCGAGCCTTGTGAAAAACCGCTCGGGCAGGTTGAATTTCCGGCCCGCTGCCGGATATTTAACAAGGATAATGGGGGAAAAGCTGTCAATTGCCGGTTTTGGTGGCTTGGCCGGAACTGCCGGATCGTATATATTTCCGATGATGTTTTTCAAAATCAGGAGTTGAAGAACCGGATTTTCCAAGCCTTCAGGACACCGTGCCGCATATTGTCCGATCCTGCCCGGACCCCTTCGGGAAACGCGCAGGCGGATCAGATTGCAGCGGATTTCCGGTCTGGTTTTGGGTGTGATTCCTGGGGGGCGATCTGGCCGGTAGAAACGTTGATGTATCATCGGGTCAAGGACAAGACCGTGACTATTGAGCGAGTTGTAAAAAGATAGCTGGTATGCCGGGACGCGTTACATTTAACCTTATGAGCGAGGGGCTTTTAGGTTCCGGGTTTACCGGACATTTGAGCGTAACCCTGACCAGGGATGGCCAATCCATCACGCTGGGGCAAAATTTTTCGCTGCTGCAAAGCCTGAAACAGAGTTTTGAACGGGCGGGTGATATCTTGCTGGGCAAGCCCTTTGCCTCAACTCATAACCAGGACGGGGCGCTTTCCACCCTGCATGAGGCTATCCGCCTGAATACCTCGACCCAGGCGGTCAGCAAGACGCTTGTGGTCAGCGATGCGGTTTATGACAAAGTACTGGCCTTTTTCAAGGAAACCGATGGCCGTGCCAATGATTATGGCCTGCTTCTGGGGCAAAACTGCCTGGACTTTGCCGATGCGGTTTATGACATGATCGGGGCGAAGGGGGATATTTCCGATCTGTTTAGCGCCCAGGAACTTTCCGGCTCAACCGTGGGCTGGTTACTCCAAGGCCGGAAGAACAAAGAGCTCCCCTTGCGCAAAATGGATGCGCAAACCTTTATCAGCACGCTGGGTCCAAGGGAGCAAAAACCGCCCAAACCCATATCTTCTTCTTTTGCCGGGGCCGATATCGTGATCCCCATGCTGCTGCTGATCGTGATGCTCACAAAAATGGCGCGGCGAAAAAGCTGAACCGCGGTTTGCGGAGAATTATCAGGTCTTGGCCGAGTCCGGGGTGTTGTTGTTTTTATCGCACTTCTCATCGGAAAACCGGTTCCCTCTTTTCCGGAAGAGCTCTGGATCAACCTTTTTTGACTTGAACAGCATGACGACAAGGAAAGATCCTGATGAAGTATGACATCGCCATCATCGGCGGCGGCCCTTCAGGGAGTGTCGTTGCCTATCTAGCAGCTAAACAGGGGCTGCGGGTGTGCCTGATCGACAAGGCGATCTTCCCGCGTGACAAACTGTGCGGGGGGCTGCTGACCAAACGCACCAAGGTGCTGTTTGAACGTATCTTCGA